>JBFRWG010000021.1:0-13336 GCA_051439445.1 Crocosphaera sp. | reverse complement strand
CTTCATCACTGATATCGAGATAAACCCCAAAATCAACCAATTCACGAACTCTTTCATCAAATAAAGGATGTAATCCTACAATTACAAAAACTTTATTGGGTTCAATGCGTTCGGGGGGATCAAGTTCTCCTGTTTCGTGATTATAAATGGGTTTATCAATGGCTTGACCTGATTTTAAAGCTTTAATTTGCTCATACATCAGATCAAAGTTATTCGCTTTAGGGTTTAAAGCAGTCACACCGGCCGCTTTTCTTCCCTTACGATCTAAACTGTGATAGTCATCTAAACAGATGACCGTCATAAACTCTTCACCAAATAAATCCGTTAAACGACGTAAAAAAGTAGATTTCCCGCAACCGGAGTCTCCGGCAACTGCAATAAGAACCACGCGATCTAAATTTGTGGTCATAACTTCCCTCTAAATGCAAAACAGAATTGTTAACCCGGTTTCGTTACCTTGTCATTAAAGTCTCCCATGAAAGGAGAATGATAGGCCAATTCTTGGGTAAAATTTATAGCAGAGAAATGACTCTACTGTAAAACCCTGAGACTGACCAGATCCTAGCAAGATCCAGATAACTATTAAATACTGACAATGGATTTTACCAGACTGACATCACTCTTCACAAGAGACAAGCAACTTCTAACGTAATAAATTATCCCAGATTCTTCATTTGGAAAAAAATCTAAAACTGACGCAAGTTTAACAGATTTTTAGGGAAAATTTAGTTATGCTCTATAAACGCGCTGACCTTAGTTATGGTTTCTCCTCCCAATTTGAGGAACTCATGGCTGTGTATTGAAGATTACCACCCGATGGTAGGCTAAATAGAGCAGTGATGATAGACAAAATAAGTTAGGAGAACGAAATGTACAGTTCAGCCGTAGCAGCAACTTCCGGCCAAACAACAGCTTATGGAAACCGTCTGTTTGTTTATGAAGTGGTGGGGTTAAGTCAAAATACGGAAAATGACGGTCTTGAGTATCCCATTCGTCGTAGTGGTAGCGTGTTTATCACTGTTCCCTATAGACGGATGAATCAGGAAATGCGTCGTATTACCCGCATGGGAGGTCGTATTGTTAGCATTAAGCCATTAGATGGTCAAACCCCTGTACAGTCCGCTTCTAGTGCAGCAGGAGTTGCTCAACCACCGCAAAGCAACCAAAAGGACAACAAACGTAAATCTATGACTCAAGCGAAAACAAAAGTTCCTGTTAATATTTATAAGCCCAAAAATCCCTACATTGGCAAATGTATCGAAAATTATCCCTTGGTCGCTGAGGGTGGTAGTGGTATTGTTCAACACTTGACTTTTGATATTTCTGGTGGGGATCTTCACTATTTGGAAGGACAAAGTATTGGTATTGTCCCTCCTGGAACGGATGATAATGGTAAACCCCATAAGTTGAGACTCTACTCTATCGCTTCTACCCGTCATGGAGATAAGGTAGATGATAAGACTGTTTCTCTTTGTGTTCGTCAATTAGAATACCAACACCCCGAAACCAGTGATACCGTTTACGGTGTTTGTTCTACCTATCTCTGTGGTCTAGAAGTTGGTGGAGATGTTGCCATCACAGGTCCTGTTGGGAAGGAAATGTTACTTCCTGATGATGAAGATGCTAACATCGTTATGTTAGCTACAGGGACCGGTATTGCGCCTTTCCGTTCTTTCTTATGGCGGATGTTCTTTGAGAAGCATGAAGAGTACAAGTTCAAAGGTAAAGCTTGGTTAATCTTCGGGGTTCCTTACACCGCTAATATTCTCTACAAAGAGCAGTTGGAAGAAATTCAAACTAAGTATCCTGATAACTTTGAGTTAACCTACGCTATTAGTCGGGAACAGAAAAACAGCGAAGGTGGCCGGATGTATATTCAACACCGTGTTGCTGAACAAGCTGAGAAGTTATGGACTATGTTACAAGATCCTAAAACTCACCTCTATATGTGTGGACTCAAAGGTATGGAAGGTGGTATCGAAGAAGGTTTAAGTCCTTTTGCTTCTCAACAAGGAGTCGAATGGTCTGACTTTGTTAAAGGATTGAAAAAACAACATCGTTGGCACGTTGAAGTTTACTAAATTTCAACGCTATTTTGAATATATCAGCAAAGGGTGAGCGAGTCTCACCCTTTTATTAATGGAGAATGGATAATTTAGAATGGATAATGGATAATGGATAATGGATAATGAAAGTTGAGCAGTTTAAAATAGAGACGGTAGGGTGGGCAAATCTAAAATTTATCTTCACCACTCCTAATGTAGAAAATTTTGCCCACCTGACAAAACTGGTTGTTAATTGTACGTTAATAAACAGTTTCTGATTTTAGGTTTAACAAAATGGAAAAATTACTGACTTAAACTCCCATCATTTCATGAAATATTATCCCATTAGGATTTATTTTCGGAGGATTATTTTGGATGCTTAAAGTAATCATCAAAGTAGAATTAATCCCTGTTAACATGGAACTCGCAGTATTAAGAAGTGAAATAAAAGAGACGGAAAACCGCATTGAAAAAAGATTAACTCGACTTGAAACCCTGATTGAAGCTCAAAGTAGAAATCAAAATTAATTGTTAATAACAAAGTAAGCAAATTTATAATTACACAGTTCTTCTAGAAAAGCAAGAAGAAGCAGGTTATCAAGCTTTTTGTCCTCTTCTCAAAGGTTATCATTCTCAAGGAGATACGTTTGAGGAAGCAACTGATAATATTACAGAAGCAATTGAAGTATATTTTGAAAGTTTAATTTTTGATAATCAACCTATTCCTAAAGAAGATTTAATCTTGAAGTCATTAAATATTTTAGGGAGTTGTATCCCACATTTCCTTTACAATTGAATCAGTAGAATTCGTTCTAAAATCGTTTTTACTACCTGGGTCAATTAGTTTTTCAACTTCATCTTTTATTTTTAAGCAAAACATAATGAAAACTGTATATATCAATAAAGGAAGAACTAATAAAAACAATAACTGAGTATGATCTAATTTTTGTGATGGTATCCCATAAAAAGCAGCTAAAAGACCAGCGAATACTGCGACATACAGTATAGTTAATATTACGATAAACGAACGAAGATGCCATAATTTTATGTTCTTAGGTTGTAAAAAAAAGTAATAACAACAACCTAGTACCACTATAACTAAAAAGAAGAATACTATTGACCACCAAATATTAGGATGATCAGTTAAAATATCTTTCCAAAAATCATCCCATGGCCATTGATCAAGTTCAAAATTAAACACTAATAATGCACTACCTCCAACAAATGAAACACTACTAATTAAAGAAAAGAAAATATAAATTAAATTAGCATCTAAGGGATCTGAATAGTTTTCTTTTTGATCTGTAATATAATGTTGCCAGGAAATATGAGTTAAATGTTCCTTAAAATTATTTTTATCTGTGGTGAAATACGGATCTTGGTCTATAAAATTAATATCATTATTCTCAATTTCTAGATATTGCTTTTTAAGAAAACTTAGATTAACTAGCTTTTGTTCTATTCTATGGTAAATATATGTACCGATCATTCTATTCTTTTTTATGGCAAATAATGATCGATATATTAAATATAAACTTAGACCAGGAATTAACCAGTTAAAAATAACAATACTCGGAACAATACCTTTGTCTTCAATAGTTTTGTTATTAATTGCTCTTTCGATTTTTAAATAGTATTGAATATCATTGGATGTATCTCTAACAATCACGGTTGCTGTATTAATATTAAATGGTGTAAGATCAGGATTGTCTTGAATGATTTTATCAAGGATTTGCTGTATTGTTGGGTCATCTATATTCTCATCAATTCTTTGAAAAAAATCTCGTACTTTAATTGATGATGTTTCCATTTCTCCTGATTGTTTATTGTTAGGTTTATTATATATATTAAAATCTTTATTTTTGATGCTTATTGCTCCGTTCTTTATGTTTATAAGTTCATCAATAGCTTTTAATGTTAATGGCATTTCTATCGTAGTATCTTCAACAGTTAAAAAATCTGATAATGGAGCTAACCCAATTGATGCTATAGTGAATATGGCAGCTAAACCCAATAGAATAAGTTGACTAATTTCTGAGCTATTTTGTAATACTTCCGCCCGTAAAGCTTCATACTCTTTTAGAGTAATTTCTATAGCTTTATCTATATCTAATAGTTTCAAAAACTTTTTGTGATTTGATTTATTTTTTCTTTCTTCTTTTCTTTCTTCCAACTCTTGAATTAATGGTTTAAATTGTTCATCAGGAGAATTACTAGGATTGAAATTTTTTCTACATTCTTCTGCTTTTTCATATAATTCTATTTCTCCTATGGAATCAAACCAATTTTCAAAATTTTTTTGTGTTAAATGAAAAACAGCCCTAGACTTATCATCATCAATAAGCTTAATTAATCGTTCAAAAGAGTAAACATATTGATTCCAATTCCATTGAAAAGGTTTCTTCATTGATAGTTTTTAAATACTGATCAAACATCAAAGACAACATTTCTATATATTTTGTTCCCTCACAAGCTTTTAAAGTATTATTCATGAGTAAAAGAGTTGATTCTGATTGCTTTAAATAAAAAACTCTACTATTTTCAATCAATTAGAAAACAGTAGAACTCAAAATTAAAGAGATATTAGTCTGTTACAGTCAGTAGGTGATGATAAATAAATGTCAGGTAGGCAATGTTAATAAAAAGCTGCTAAACTTTCTCCATAAACTATTTTAAAGATTGCCCACCCTACAGTTTTATGGATTTAATTATTCTCACCTACTTCGTGGGAGAATGAAGTGAAAAAATTAATCATTATCGACTTGAGATAACTCAAATTGAACATTAGATAAATAATTGGAGTTATTAAGGGTTTCTGAGGATAAACGTCCTGCTTCTACAGCAGCTTTAACTAAAGATTCAGCATTGACTTTACCCGATTTAATAGCTAAACTAAATCCAATATGACTGGGAATTCCTTGTTCGCTAAACGTTCCACCTCTTCCATGACTCACTAGGTTAATAGGGGATAAATAAGAAATTTGATTTTGTTCTATAGTAGAATTAACTGCCATCATTTCAGTTGCATTAACAGGAGTGAAAAAACTACCTAAAACGAGAGAAGATAAACCAGTGATAATAAACCCTTTCATAATGAATAACTCCATTGCTTTGTTTCGTTATTCTTAGTATGGGGGAGTTGTCTGAAAAGGATATGACTGTATTCTGAATCAAAAATAAGAGTTGCTTAAGTTATCTGAGAATTTGATGATATTTTATTAATGGAGAATGGAGAATGGAGAATGGAGAATGGAGAATGGGGAATGGAGAATGGGGAATGGAGAATGGGGAATGGAGAATGGAGAATGGATAATGAATAATGGATAATTAGTGAACAATAAAAAACCCCCCATAATGGGAGGACATAATTACTTAATCTCTGTAGGGGTCAACGGCCGTTGACCCCTACTTTAACTCACAAGAATCACGATAACACCAGCGTAGTAAGGTAATACCGATACAAAACTTAACGACTTCTAACACCCAATAACTCCAATGAAGAGAGATCATAGCAGATGGCATGGTATTGGTTGCTTCAAAAGGATTGATTTCTAAACCAAAGGCACTTAATTCTGGGGTTAAAAAATAAGTGTAAATTAAAGCAATACCGAGTAAAACACTGGCTAAAACAATAGACCAACGTTCTTGAAGATGAATAAGAAGATGATGGCGACGGAAAATCAGAAATCCCGTTAAAACAAGAGCAGCACATACTAACTCAATGCGGTTGAATAATCCAAAAATAATATAACCAGCACTGGCAAAACCGCCCTCATTCATCATACCTGACAAAGATAAACCAGGAATGACAACACAGTCAAGAATAATACTACTACTTAGCCAGAAACCCAAGGCAAACATGACAACGGTTGTCCAGCTAAGAAACTTCCAACGATTATTAGATAAGGCATTCATTTGGACTTCGCTCCTTTACTGTCCCATCTGTATTATGTAAGGGAATCAGGGGTAACTCACAGGTTTTGATAAATTTCTTTACCAAAGGCGAACATTCTTAAGGTATGATTAAGCCTATTGCCAATAAAATGCCACTGAGAAAATGCAGTCTCACAGCGATAAATTTACAATTGCTGACTTTATCAGGTTGCTCATGATTTTTTTGGACATGAGTGACTAATTGATAAGCAATGGGACTACTAAGAAAGACTAAACCAGTCCAAACTGGTAAAATTTTCAACAGGGAAAAGATTGCAATTAAAGCAAAGAATAAAAGGGTTGTTACCGTTAAAACTTGTGATCCCAGTTGGGTTCCTAAACGAACAATAGGCGATCGCTTACCCGCAGCAATATCATCAGCAACTTGATGAAAATGAGAACAAAATAGAATAATCGATGTGCTAATACCAATCAGGGTTCCAGAGGTTAAAATAGACCAAGAAAATGCTTGAGTTTGGGAATAATAAGCAGCAGCGATCGCCATAGGACCAAAGGTAAAAAAGCAAATAATTTCCCCTAACCCTTGATAACCCAAACGAAACGGAGGCCCTTGATAACTATAACCTAATGCACAACAGAGCAGTATAATAACTAAAACCGTTATATCTTTTTGCCACCAAGCAATGAGAAAAATTCCTAATATTCCTAATATTAAGAAGGTATTAGCTAACCAAAACATTAAAGATTTATTTCCCGTTAAATTGACAATAGAATGGGCTTTATTTTTATCAATTCCAGTCTCAGCATCAAAGACATCATTACTAATATTTAGCCAAGCAATAATTAAAATAGCAGAGGTTAAGAAGGTTGCAAAAATTGTGCCATCCCATATCTGTGTTTCCCCAAAAGCTGTGGCCGTACCGACAGTAATAGGTATGATAGCAACAGTGTACATGGGGGGTTTAATGGCAGCAAGCCACAATTTTCGTTTTGATGATGGTATAGTAGAGGTTGTCGTCATAAAATTTCTGGTTGGGAATATTCTCATGATATGATCCTCACAAGAAGCCCAATCAACGGTATGGATAACATTTAAGACATACCATTAATATCCGTCTAAAGTGAAACAAATTATAAATAACTTTACGATTTCTCCTGCTACACGGATCATTCCTGATACTATAAATGTCGGGTATGATCGATATCGTCTTGAAGAATTGCTTTTTCGTTACCAAAGTAGATTAAAAAAAGCAAATGACTCGATTACGATTAGTTTATCACAAAAAATTGATAGGGTTGCTCCTCTATCTGTTTTAGAATTTTTGCTTAATGAAACTTCATCTTATTTGTCTAAGAATGAAGTGTATTTTTATTGGGAAGATCAAAAAAATAATCAAGCTATTTTAGGTTACGGAATGACCCGATCTTTTGAGATTAATACGGCAGATAGATTTGAAAAGTCTCAACAGTTTGTTAAGGAGTGTTTTCACAATATTATTAAAGTAGGGAATGGGACTTTGGATGAAGTTTCTCCCCATATTTTTTGTGGGTTTACTTTTTTTCCTGAAACAGATTATTCTAAGTTTCCTTTCCCTTCAGCTTTGAGCTTTTTACCAAAAATACAGTTGCTTAAACAAAATAATAATTATTATTTGACTTTTAATATTTTAATTAATAAAAAAATTAATATTCATCAAGCATCGGGAGAGATTATTGATGAAATTAAATCCATTTCTAGTTTAGAGAATCAAGAAAAAATAACCAGGCAAGAAATAAAAGTCAATCGAATTAACATCAATCAACAGACAAAAGATAAGTTTAAAGCTTCCGTTAACTCAATTTTAAATTCCATTAAATCTAATCAGTTTCAAAAATTAGTATTAGCCAATGCGTTTGATTTAAGTAGTTCTCATAGTTTTTCTGTAATTAAATGTTTAAAAAATTTACGAATTCATCATCCTGATTGTTATCTTTTTGCCATTAATAATGGTAATAATAATTGTTTTATTGGTGCCAGTCCTGAACGATTAATTAGTGTTAAAAATAATCAATTAATTACCGATGCTTTAGCAGGTTCGTCTCCTAGGGGTAATACAGCATCAAATGACCATTATTTAGCACAAAAACTTCTGAAAAATAGCAAAGAAAGACGAGAACATCAGGTGGTTATCGAATGTATTGTAGAGCGTTTAATTAGTCTAGGATTAAGTCCATATATTTCGCCTCTAAAAGTTTTAAAATTGTCCAATATACAACATTTATGGACTCCTATTTATACAGAATTAAATCCTGATATTCATCCCTTAGAAGTGGTATCAAAACTCCATCCAACCCCCGCGGTTTCTGGGTTTCCCACAGAGATGACTTGTCAAGAAATCAAACAATATGAAACCTTTGAAAGAGGTTTTTATGCGGCCCCCTTAGGTTGGATTAATTATGAGGGAAATAGTGAGTTTATTGTGGGAATTCGTTCCGCTTTGATTTCTGGAAATTATGCTAGATTATATGCAGGTGCCGGTATTGTCGAAGGGTCAGAACCCGAAAAAGAATTAGCCGAAATTGAACTAAAATTTCAAGGGTTACTCAAAGCATTATCCAGTTAAATGTTCTCGAAGATTAACCACAGTGCCAATAATGGCGATCGCAGGAGCTTGAAACTGTTCTTGTTCAACCTGTTCCATAATAGTGCTTAAGGTGCCAATTAACTGTTCTTGGTCGGGACGGGTTCCCCAACGAACCAAAGCGATGGGGGTTTGTGGGGTTAGTCCTCCCAGTTGTAATTGATTGATAATATTGCTTAAGTTATGAACTCCCATGTAGATAACGATGGTTTCTGACCCTTGGGCGATCGCCTCCCAATTGATCTCAGGTCGATATTTACCTACTGCTTCGTGGCCAGTGACGAACGTAACCGAAGAACTATATCCCCGATGAGTAATAGGAATACCTGCATAGGCCGGAACAGCAACCCCCGCAGTGATACCAGGAACCACCTCTACGGGAACCCCTGCTTTGATTAAATCTTCCATTTCTTCTCCCCCACGACCAAACACAAAGGGATCACCTCCTTTGAGTCGAACCACCACAGCATACTGTTGTGCTTTCTCGATTAAAATTTGAGTAGTCTCTGCTTGTCGTTTGGAATGACGACCCCGACGTTTTCCGGCATCGATTTTGATAGCACCATCCCCTATCATATCCAGTATGGGAGGACTCACCAGCGCATCATAAACCACCACGTCAGCGTGTTCTAGTAAGGTTTTGCCTTTTAGGGTCATTAACCCTGGATCACCCGGTCCTGCACCCACTAAATAGACTTTTCCTAAACAAGTTGAGTTGCTGTTTTGCGTCATCAAATTATTTCCTCTACCATCAATTGAGCGAGGTCTGGGGTTGCTCCTAAAGGTTGTCCTAAGTTAAGTTGTATCTGGGGGAAACTATCCTTAAGTTGTTGAACTTGTTGATCAATCAGGGTAGTAATGCCTCCTGTAAAGAGAAAATAAGGCACAATGGTTATCTGGGTTTTTCCCTGTTTGATCAGATAAGAGACTTGTTCTTGTAAACTAGGGGCAATAGTCCAGTAAGCGACTCTAGCATTAAGTTGGTAAGCGATCGCCTCTACACAATCGTTTCCCCCTCGACGACGACTTCCATGAGAGATAATAATTCTAGCGTCTTCAGCAGAGGATGAGAACTGACGAGATAAAATCTTAACTAACCCTTTATAACTTCCGAGATGGGTACACAGTTCTAATTTTATGGTATCTGAGATTTTTTGTTGCGCTCTAGTGATTTCTCTAGGAATATCTTCTTTGACATGAACCCCTGCGAGGAGAAATAAGGGAATAATTTTCAGGGTTTTAATACCCCTATTGGCTATATTAGGGGCAAGTTTTCTGATTGTTTGCGACAATGATAGTTCGGATAATTCTAGGGTAGCGGTTTGAACTATGGTTACAGGCGATCGCACAGCACAATGATTGGTTTTCTCATAATTGGTATAAGTGTCTGTTTGGACCTTCTGTTGGATATGTTGTTCGACTAAATAGGATAATCGTTCCAAAGCAATTTGAGGCCGTGGATCACGACTACCATGAGTAACGAGAAGATAGGCAGATGTTAAAGTCAAGGTTTTTTGCTCTCTACTATAGCTTAATTTTTTATAGCAGTTTTGGGATCAATAGACTAAGGAGCGACATAAAAATTCCCCCCACACCCAAGTGAAAACCCTTGCTCCTCTCAACTAAGATTTTTGTAACCAAAGCAGACACCCTCTAGTCTCGGATGGTTTCATGTCAATAGGGAACTAAATATGGCACTATGAAACAATTAGGTAAGGAGGAGTGATGACAAAATGAATAGTTTCCCTAATACGCTCAAAACTATTAATAATAAGCTTAACTCAAATCAATTGCTTTTGTTATTGATAGGCGGAAGTCTTGGTTTTTTAGTTATTTTAAGTGGCTTTTATGGCTTAACTCGTCCTTGTGTTTTTGAACAATGTTTAGAGATAAATGAGGCTAAAAATTTATCGAAAAAGACTTCTTTTATCTTCAAATCTTCTGTTTCTTTGGATGATTTACTCACCTATCAAAAACAATTACAAGAAGCCATCAGTTTACTACAATCTATTCCTATTTGGTCAAGTTATTATCAAGAAGCAACCACAACCAGAGAAAATTATCAAGAGCAACTCAAGGATTTATCATCATTACTTTTGGCCAAAGAAAAAGCCAATGAAGCTCTCGCTTTCTCTCAAAAAAATATCTTATCGATTAAAGAATTAGAAATTGTTAAGAAAAAATGGCAAGAGACTCAGCAACTTTTACAATCTATTAATGAGTCAACAGGTTTGAAAAAACTAGCAATGACTGATTATAAAAGAAGTGAAAATGCTCTGGAAAGCATTAACCATAAAATACAACAAGAAAAAGAGTCCTATCAACAACTAAAATCTGCTCAAGAGACCGAAAAATTAGCTTTAAAGAGAGAAGCAAGAGTTCAAAACATGGCTGATTTAACCTTAGTTAATGACACTTGGAATACTGCCATCACAACTTTACAAAACATTCCTTATTTGACATCTTCTTATCAACCATCTCGAAGGCTTCTCAAAAATTATTTATTCCATAAAACAAAAATAGAAAAGAGAAAACAGCAAGAAGAAATTGCCCTTAAATTTCACACACAAGCAAAAAAATATGCCAAACTCGCTGCAAAGTATGAAGAAAAAAAACAATGGAAAAATGCTGTTAGGAATTGGAAAAAATCTGTAAATTCTCTCAAAAAAATTCCTAGAAATACCTTTGAGTGGAATAACATTCAACCTTTAATATCCATCTATACTTTATCTTTGAATCAAGCTCATCATAAGCTAAAAGAAGCTATGCAATATCAAAAAATTATATCTGAATTAGATGCGATGTGTTTAAGTAAACAAAAAATCTGTCAATATGAAATCAAAGAAAATTTAATTCAAATGAGATTAGAATCTGACTATTTAGAACAACTTTGGACCTTAGCTTTACAAGCTAAAGTTCAAGCTAACTTGAAAGTTCAAGTTGATATATTCAAGCATCTTGCTACTTTTGAATATCGCTTACAAAACATTACTAATCAAACTGGAAAGTCCATTGAAATCTATAATTCCCAAGGAAATTTAATGACTGTGTATCATAGATAACAGTAGAGCGTTACAGAGAATGACAGAATTTGAGGTGATGGACTATACAAGGTAACGAAAATCCGTTACAATAACATCGCAAGCAAACAACATTAAGTAAATATACTTAGTAACTATCAATGACAACTCAAATCCTTTCTCGTTCGTCTTCCGAAACGCTTAATAATGGCAGAAATAACCCTTTAAAAGTGAAAAATCGAGATAATCAGATGAAACAAGTAAGGAAAGCCTATCCAGTGGCACAACAGGTTAAATATTTACATTTGGAAGCTGAAATAGATGTTTTGCTGCAACAATTAAAAACCCTTAAGCAAAGTTAGCCATGATCGCTTACCCTTTCGAGGATAGGTCTTGAACACACCCCAACTAAATCACAGATTATAGTTGGGGATTCACTTGCACTCCATTTAGTTTTAGACTTCTTAGTCTCTCCAGAGTTACTGGTGTCCGCAGTATATTTGTAGAACTTTTGCTAACAAATACCCCCTTAGAAATACTTATCACCAATTAAGACAGAATACCAATACCTTGCCCTGATATTATATGAAGCGGATAAATCGGCATTATATTGTTTACCATTCAGAAAAGTACACAAAGAATAATTCGTTTTACTACGTTGAACTTTCCCACTACCATCATAGGAAACTTAAGAAATGAGGGATATTTATGAATAACTTTGTGATAATATGAATATTGAGTCTAGGGATTTTGGCTGGTTTCATGAATAGCTTTCTCTATCCAATTTATCCTCTGTTTTTCTGTAAGATTACCAAACAATTATAAAGAACCCCACCCTTAAGGGTGGGGCTTAATCAATGTTTAATTACCGAAACCCCTTTTCTCACCATAGTAAACGGTCTTAAACTCCAAGCGATCGCTATTGGGATCATAAAGTGTATAAGTAGCTTTTCCGGGTTCTCTACCGACATTTCCTACCCCGACAACCCTTCTTTTGGGTGCAGTCATCGTTTGCGTGGGTTGCTGGCGATCTAAAGTCATCACCGAACTATTAACCGAACCGCCTTGTAGTATATATTCAAATACTTGACCGGAACGACCACAAAAAAGAGAATTGGCCTCTACTCTTTGCAAACGGTCTAGCATTTGCCAGGGTGGGGTTTCGGGGGTTAACTCATCACTGGCACTAACAGTGCTGCCGTGAATTAACAGACAATCTAATTCAAAGAAGCCAAAATGACAGTTGCGTAACCATTGTACCGTTTCACGGGATACGGAATCCCAAAGAAGTTTTACGGTTTCCATACCAAAGCGATCAATTAATTCTGTGGGTTCTGCTGTTGAACCGATAGCGTGTAAAGCAAAGCATTGTTCCTCCCACCAACCGACACAGACTTGGGGTTCTAACTCTCCAGGTAAAGGGTTTTGAATTCGTTTAATTACTTTTTCGCTATTGGGGTTGGCTGCTATGATATCCCCCAAAATATACAATGCTTCTACTGGAATGCGTTGGCGTTTGATATCTGCCAATACTGCTTCGTAAGCTGCGATATTTCCTTCAATTCCGCTTAAAATTGCCCACATTGCTCTGCTCATTTTTAATAATGATAATCATTATATCAAATACTTGCACCAGAACAAATTGATACAATTAGTATATCGCCATCGGTAAATCAAAAGTATGTATGAAATCGAAGAATTAAGGAAAAAAATTGAAGCACAGGACTATATTGGTGCTTTGCAAATTATTGATGAA
>JBFRWG010000020.1:0-9258 GCA_051439445.1 Crocosphaera sp. | reverse complement strand
AAGTTGTCATATAAAGGAAGTCTGGGAAAGTCTCTTTTTAGGTTTAGTTCGTATTTTTTGCGATAGTTGGGGTTATGTAATACTGCATAAGTATAATAAAAAATATCTTCTTTTGTTATATCCTTATTTTGTTTATCGTAGGGTTTTAACACTGTTAAACCCACCAATATTTTGATTCAACCCATCAATATGATCAACAGAGGCGATCGCTGACAAAAACGTTATCATATCCATGAAAATGATTGTCTATGGGTTTAATCCCATTAAACCCCCACGGTTATGACTATTTGCTGCTTAAAACCTAATTGTTCAAACCCTGAAAACCCTAATGGGACAAAGTTTTGTGTTGCTTGTAGGACTCCTATTACTATTTTGCGAAACCGTTATCGTCCTCTGAGACTGTTATCTGATGAGGGAGGGTTTGGAAGGACTTATCTTGCAGAAGACTTAGATGGACTCAAGGCAAAATGTGTTATTAAACAACTGTGTCCTCAAAAACAGGGAACAGCAGTAGTTGGGACGGTAGAAGATTTATTTGAAGATGAAGCGAGACAATTACAACAACTGGGGGAACATCCTCAAATACCAAACTTGTTGGCTTATTTTCAAGAGAACAATTATTTATATTTGGTACAGCAATATATTGAAGGCAAAACTCTCGATAAGTTATATAACCGTTGTTGGAGTGAGACAGAAGTTAAGGAGTTTTTAAACAATATTTTGCCTATTTTTGAGTTTATACACGAAAGAAAAGTTATTCATCGTGACATTAAACCCAGCAATATTATGCAGCGAGACTCTGATGGACAATATATCTTGATTGATTTTGGTGCATCAAAAGACTTTGCTGTCACTGTTGCTACTAGAGGAACGAGAATCGGAACTCAAGGTTATGCAGCTTATGAACAAATGGAGTCAGGGGAAGCATTTAAGGCCAGTGACTTGTTTAGTTTGGGGGTAACTTGTTTCGTTTTACTGACAGGGGTTGATCCCTATAAGTTATTTTTGGACAAGGGTTATCAATGGGTCAATCAGTGGCAAACTCATCTACAACAACCTCTGAGTGACCAGTTTAGACAGGTTTTAAACAAGTTATTACAGAAGGATAGACAGAACCGTTATCAGTCTGCAACAGACGTTTTAAGCGCATTACAAACTATTGCGCAACAGAAACAGAGTCAAGATCCTTCTTTTTCGTCTCCAACTATTGCGCAACAGAAACAGAGTGAAAATGCTTCTTCTCAACCTCAACCGGTACAACCAACTCAGTTAGTAACTCGTTCTCAACCGCAACAGCAAAATAGACGAAAATTTTTACAATATTTGGGATATGGAGGGATAGGTGTTGTAGCAGTTTGGTTCTTATCTCTATTGCGCAACAGAAATAGTAGTGATATACCTATTCCCATAGGTATACCTTCTCCCGTACCCACGATTGGCCGTTTTCCTTTAGAACCCTTTAGCTTTGAAACAGTAAAAGTTGACTCGGAAGGAAAGATTATTCAACGAGAAATGAAAGAAGGGAAACAGTTTACAGTTGACTTAGGGAATGATGTGTTTTTGGACATGGTACAGATAGCAGGAGGAACATTTATGATGGGTTCTCCTGAAACAGAAGACGGTAGACAAGATAATGAAGCGCAACAGCAAATAACAGTAGATAATTTTTATATTGGGAAATATGAAGTCACTCAGGAACAATGGCAAGCTATTATGGGGAATAATCCCTCATACTTTAATAAAGGGGATAAATATCCTTTAGAAAACGTTTCTTGGGATGATTGTCAGGAGTTTTGTCAGAAACTGTCGGAAAAAACGGAGTTAACCTTTACTCTACCGACAGAAGCACAATGGGAGTATGCTTGTCGTGCAGGAACAGACACCCCCTTTTATTATGGGGAAACGCTGAGTAAAAATATTGCTAACTATGAAAAAAAAGGTATTTATCGAGGAGAAACAACAAAAGTAGGGAGTTTTCCTGCTAATGGGTTTGGTTTATACGATATGCACGGGAATGTTTGGGAATGGTGTCAAGATAATTACCATAAAAATTATCACAAAGCGGTTAACAAGGTAACTGCAAACCCTGCAAAGCTAGTTTTCAACCCTTCTCGATCGCCTCTTCTGGATACAAAAAATTCTCAACTCAAGAGTCTACGGGGTGGTGGTTGGAACTTCGACCCAACTTACTCCCGTTCTGCGATGCGTTTCTACTACGACTGGAAGGACAACCGCGACATTTTTAACGGTTTTCGTGTTGTATATATGTTGTTCGATACAAAGATTTAACCAGAGATGAGACTATGTTGTAATTGTTTTCCTGTTGAACTGGCCATAATAATAGTGCGATCGCCTCCAAAAACAATAGAACCGATATTCATATCAAAATCTACATATTTTCTAATATATGCTTTGCTTCTGTTATCAATGGTTTCTACAAGAGATTGATAAATTTTTTCTGTCCAGTTTTTGTTCATTTCTGCATCTATTTTTCTCAAAAACTGTAATCCATCTTCTGTCGTTGAACAAGTTAATAGTTGTTGCAGTAATCTATTTTCTAGTCCGACTTTCACTCCATGTGTTATCAAGATTTCTAGTCGTCCATCTGCTAAATGATGGTGAGTATTAAAGATTCCTCCTGCTAATTTTATCAGCTTTCCATGATAGCCAAATAATAAAATAGATTCAATTTTTTCCATTGCTGCGCTAACCAATAAAGGGCCCAACCAGTTTGCTGTTTTAATTAAGTGTTGTTCATTAATTCCTAATTTTTTCCCTAAATCTAAACCATTTTCTCCTAAACAAAAAACTAAAGTATTAAATTGTTTTGCTTTTTCTTTTAATTCTTGTTGAGAACTTTCTAATTGACTCAATGTACTTAAAGGTTGAGAAATACCAGAAGTTCCCAATAATGAGAGTCCTTCCACCACTCCAAACGCTTCATTTGATGTTCGTTTTGCCAACTTTTTTCCTTCAGGTAAAATAATGGTTACGATAATCATTTCTTCTGACTGCAAATATTTTTTTAAATTATGATTCAATAACTTTTTAGCATAAAAATAAATAGCATCTTGATGATTCTTATTAATTTGTTTTCCGATTCCTTCACCTCCTTTAATTATGATCTGTTTAGGTTCATTATTTTCATAATCAATCGGCTTATTATCGTCAAAAAAAATGTTTTTCCCCTCGGCTTTCTCTAAAAGTTCTACCATGGCCCAGATAGGAGTATTTCGAGTTAAATCTAAATTTTTTCCTGGCTCACTTCTAGTAATAGCTAAAGCTGTATTATTGTCTATTTTAGCAACTTGTTGAATGGGAATATTAACCGTTTTTGAAGGTTTAATTAAATCAAGAGAAACTGTTTCATTATTCTCTTGATTTTTTAAATGTAATAAAGCAGCGATCGCAGATGCACAAGCGAAAACAGGTAACGTATAACCAGCGTCCATTTTAGTTTGATTCATTCTCTCTTTTCTGCTGTAGTAAAAATTGTCTTTTTTTCTCTCGTTGTTTAGCCAGTTTCTCATCCGTTAAATCATCATAACAATAAGGACAAGAAACCCATTCTTCATATTGAAAAGAAACTTTATCTTCCTCAGAAATAGGATGACCACAACCTAAACACATATCATAACTGCCCTTTTCTAACTGATGTTTGACAGCTACTCTTTGATCAAAAACAAAACATTCCCCTTGCCATAAACTTTTTTCTTGAGGCACTTCCTCCAGATACTTCAAAATGCCCCCTTTGAGATGATAAACCTGAGAAAAACCTTGCTTTAATAAAAAAGAAGTTGCTTTTTCACATCTAATACCACCAGTACAAAACATGGCTATTTTTTTATGCTTTTTCGGATCTAAATTTTTCTCTACATAGTCAGGGAACTCACGAAAAGAATGAGTATGAGGATTAATGGCCCCTTCAAACGTTCCCAAATCTACTTCATAACTATTTCTGGTATCAATGACAATGGTTTCCTCATCCTTAATGAGATCATTCCATCGTTCAGGGGTAACATAAGTTCCTACCTGTTCATTAGGTTTCACCTCTGGCCTTCCCAAGGTAACAATTTCTCGTTTTAAGCGAACTTTTATCCGGTTAAAAGGAATATCAGAGGCATGAGAATATTTAACCTCTAAGTCAGCTAAACGCTGATCCTTTTGTAAATAGTTGATGAGAGCGTCAATATCGTCACAGGTTCCTGCGATCGTTCCATTAATACCTTCGGAGGATAATAATATAGTGCCTTTCACGTCATGTTTGTGACATTTCTCCAACAATAAATGTTTTTCTTCCCTATACTCAGGAAAAGAAACAAACTTGTAGAAAGTGGCAACAGTATAAGTCATCATGAGTTTAGAAGTCAGAATTATCAGATTTTCGGCTTTTGATCAGGTTAACCTTCTTCCCGTCTCTTTGATAGTCTAATCTAGCAATCTAGGTGCTTAACAGCTTAACTTACAGAAAGGAAGGGGAAGCAGAGGAGATAAAGGGGGACAATATCAGCATTCTTCCTATACCTGCCAAACTAGCCATCTCTCAAACAGTTTTCGGCTAAACGCTCATATCGTCCGAAAAAATTTTTCCTTACCCCCTTGCCTATTTTAGATAATTCTGTATATAATTGTGGAAGTGAGTAAAATATCGACACAAAAAAAGTCGGTCATATTACTTGGGGGGTTAGCTCAGTTGGTAGAGCGCCTGCTTTGCAAGCAGGATGTCAGCGGTTCAAGTCCGCTACTCTCCATTATACTCTTGAAATATTTGACACTCCCACGCATTCCGCTACGCTTCATACGGGGATTCTTGGTTCACTGACTCAAGTTGTCGTAAATTACCGTCTTTTTAAGAGATAACGGCAATACATTCAATTTCCACTAGAACATCTTTAGGAAGACGAGAAACTTCAACACAGGCGCGAGCTGGTGCTGTCGATTCCTGAAAATATTGGGCATACACTTGATTCATCGGGGCAAAATTTTCTAAATTGCTCAAAAAGACAGTGGTTTTGACCACGTTTTCCCAACTTGCTCCGGTTGCTGTCAAAATAGCCTCTATATTCATCATAACTCGCTGGGTTTGTTGTCCAATATCTCCCCCTCCAACTAACTCTCCTGTTTGGGGATCTAATGGAATCTGTCCGGCGACAAATAATAACTGCCCTTGGGCGGCGATCGCCTGATTATAAGGCCCCACAGGGGCAGGCGCATTATCTGTACGAATCACTCGACGATTATTCATGTTTTTAGATAGTTACGGGCTTGGAGGGACTCGAACCCCCGACCTTGTGGTCCGTAGCCACACGCTCTAATCCACTAAGCTACAAGCCCTTGTTTTTCTCAACGATTAACTATCGTAGCATACCTTTTCTGCTTTTACAAGAGGAAAACTGAAAATAATTTTAATTGCCTTTCCAAACTACCAAAATAACGCCACAGACAATAAACCCTAAGCCAAAGGCTCGATGAATAGGGATGGCTTCTTTGAAGACGAAATAACCAATTAACACAGAAAAGACATAAATAATAGAGGCAGACGGACCAGCCACACTAAGACTCACACGAGTCAACAAGAGAATATAAGCGATCGCCCCTAACCCATAACAAGACAGTCCCAAAAGCAGTTCTGGGGTGAAAAGAATATTGAAAATATGACTAAGAGCGTTTCCTGCATCTACTTTACCTAATGTGGTGGCTCCTTTTTTAAGAAATAACTGCCCCATGGCACTGGTTAGCACGGAAACCAATAATAAACAAAACTCTTGAGGTGACACAAGCTTGTACTCCTGTAAAAAACTATATTAAGTCCCAGTAGGGTTGAAATGGATGTTACCATCCCACCCCTCCTACCCAAAACCATCCTTGCGACTTGCACCGCAGACGGATAGGTCTTTATTTAATAAACGTTAATGATTTTACTAGTTTTTGGTCAAAATTTCTTTAGGAGCAATCAGGCTTTTGGCAAAGTCCTTACGGTTAGCTTGTTGCAAATCTTGTCACCCCATCAAGCTGTAAAGCTTTCCATGAGGCTAATTGTAGTTTGATAGCAAACCTCGACCAAGGGCAATAGCTGGTCGAGGTGGTTCAATTATCTACAAGGCTTTTTATCGACGATTAAAGTACAACGGCCCTGCGTGCAGGAACTAAGTGTTTATGAGCTAAATATTCATGGAGTTCTGAAGGTTTTAACTTACAAAGGTCTTTTGCCAATTGTTCAAGTTTAATGTTTCTTGGTAAATGAGGTGTTAAAGACTCACGAACAAATCCCAACATTTGGGGTTCAGCCACCAATAAAATTAAATGGGATTCCCATTGACTGAGAAGTTGTGTAATTTTCTGACTAATATCCTTAGCAAAATGACGTTCATACTCACTGATATGGTTTTGACGATGATCATCATAGCCATGGCCCTGACTCCGAGAGCCTCGGTTACGCCCTGTTTTAGTATTGGCCCAGAGTTCCTTCCCTGACATTTCTTTGGCAGCATTGGTTAAACATTGATGTTCAACTAGATTAGGACTTGACTGATATTCGGGAAACTCGGCCTCTTCTAAGGTGAAGAAGCGGGCTTTTGTACCATCCATAACAGCAACGAGAGCTTGATTCATAGCACTTTTTCATAAAATTCTCGAGATCCCCATCTTAGCAAGCAGGATTGTATTCTAGAACACTTTGGAATAAAGCTTAAAATTTGGAGAAGAAACTCAAAATTTTCTCCGTGAAAAACCTTAAAGTGTAATGGAGTTGCGATCGCATTTCTGGTCAAACCGACACAAGGGGGTATTTTTGTCAGTTTGGTGGTATGGGGAGACGTTTAAGAGTTTTGCTTTAAACGCCTACAAATATCTCTTGTAACGTGAGTTCGGAGTTCGGAGTTCGGAATTGGAATATTTTTAACGAAATAATATAGAAACACTAATTGGGACAATATAGTTGATCAAATTAATCATCAAAATTTACCTCCAAATCAATGTTAAGGGCTTTTTCTATTCTTCTTAATTTTTCTTCAGGTAAACAATCCCTAATTCTTTCGTTTTCTATGTCGTACCAATAAACACTCTACAATTTTCCCAAAGCTGATCCGGCTAACCAACCAGTGGTCCAAGCACTTTGAAAGTTAAACCCTCCTGTGACTCCATCAATATCTAAAATCTCTCCAGCTAAATATAAATGAGGACAAATTTTACTTTCCATTGTGGAAAACTTAACTTCTTTTAATTTTACGCCTCCACAGGTAACAAATTCATCTTTGAAAACCCCTTTCCCTAGAATTTGATACTCTCCTTGGGCTACTTCTTTAGCTAATTTAATTAGTTCATTTTTGGAGAGTTCAGACCATTTTTTTTGAGGATCAATAGCTACAGATTGTAGTAATCTTTGCCAAAGTCTTTTTGGCAAAGGAAGAGGACAAAAGGAAGAAATTTGTTGACGAGATTGACTATTTTCTTCTTTAATTACTTGTAATTTATGTTTAACTTGTTCAGGATTATTAGGGAAAAACCAATTAATTGATAGTGCCATTTGATAATTATTTTCTGCTAATATTTTTGCTCCGAATGCTGATAATCTGAGAACTCCAAAACCACTAATTCCCCAGTGGGTAATTAACAAAGATCCTGATTGTTGAATTGACTGTTTTTTGCTCTTTCCTGACAATTTTAATCCTACTTGTTCAACCGCAATACCTTCTAATCCTTGAAAACGTGAATCTTTAATATTAAAAGTGAATAAAGAAGGAAGTGGGTTAATAATTTTATGTCCTAAAGATTGTGCTAATTGATACCCTTTCCCACTGCTTCCTGTTGCTATTAATACTCGATCTGCTCTTAAGGTTTTTCCTTGTTTTAATTTAACTTTAAACTGATTATTGTCTGACTTTAAAGCAATGACTTCTGACTTAATTTTGATATTAACTTTAGCTTTGTTTGCTGCTTGAATTAAACAATTAACAATGGTTTCTGAATTATCACTTACAGGAAAAACACGACCATCTGATTCTGTTTTTAAATTGACTCCTTTTTTCTTAAACCAGTTGATGATATCTTGAGGTTGAAAGCGAGTAAATGCTCCTCTTAGTTCCCGACTCCCACGAGGATAATAAGTTACTAATTCTTTGGGATCAAAACAATGATGAGTGACGTTACAACGTCCCCCTCCAGAGATACGAACTTTCCCTAAAACTTTGCTAGTTGCTTCCACTATTGTGACATTAGTTTGAGGATTATTTTCAGCACAAATAATTCCTGCAAAAAAACCGGCTGCACCTCCTCCAATAATAATAATATTCAATGAATTGCTCAATATTCAATCACCTTATTTGAGATATGGTTAATTGTAGATCATATTGTCCGATAGTTTCAATAAAAATTCGTAATGAACTGTTTCAAGTAATGAGCGTGTATTAGATTTCAAGAAGTGCAAGCATCTTGCTTGCTAGTGAGCAAGACTTGTACTGAGCGTGTCGAAGTATGCTCACATTCCTATTGCCTCATTTTAGCTGAAACAGTCTAGTAGTGGACTGTTTTAGTCAATGAGCGTTCATTAGTGTAGGGTGGGTTAGACGGCTATCATTTAGGTTATCACAGAAGTATAACAATACGTCGTAACCCACCATTTTTGTTGAAACAATCCACTACAACTGTTTAATTATTTGATTTTTCTGGTATTTTCTGTCTCGCTTGTATTTGTTCAATTAGCATATAAAGTTCGTCTAAAAAATCGCTACCTAAGTCAACTAATCGATCTTTATCTTTACGGGTATATTGTTTTAACCAATCAGTCAAAAATTCTGATCCTGAATAAGTTTCTAGCATTCTTTCTATTAGAGTATGTTTTGACCGTTTAGAACTTTTAAATGTACTGACTAGAAGTTTAATAAGATTAGTGGGATTTTTAAAACTATTTTTTAATATTCTGTTTCTTTTACGATCTATTATCTTATCTATTTTTTTGATTCTATTTTCTTCTTTTTTTTCTAAAAAGAATGACTTTTCTATGGCCATAGCTAGTTCATTTAAAATTTTTTCTGTATTTTTATTTGCTACAATAAGTTCCCGTTCATAACTAATAGTAATGAGTTTATTTCTAAAGGTTTTAGTATTATAACAAGTGATGTGAATTAACAATTCTTGAATTTCTATAGTGTTTGGATCTTTATTTTTTTTCACCCATTTTCTCCATTTTTTACAGTCTAATAACCACTGTATTTTAGATTTCATGAATGTTAAAAATTCTCCAAAAATAAAAATCATAAC
>JBFRWG010000019.1:0-20746 GCA_051439445.1 Crocosphaera sp. | reverse complement strand
GGCTTGATCCAGATGGACAAATTTCGTTTCCAACTATTCCTATTTAACCCAATAGGTAGGGTTTAGCTGCGATCCCATTCGCAGAATTTTCATCAGCTGGTTTCCAACTATTCCTATTTAACCCAATAGGTAGGGCAATATAAATTTTTTCTCTCTGGTGTTATAAAAGATCAAGTTTCCAACTATTCCTATTTAACCCAATAGGTAGGGGATTGTTTCATTAGATTGCAATGAATAAAGTTTCCAACTATTCCTATTTAACCCAATAGGTAGGGATTTTTTACGTTATTCTAGGACTGCGGCTCCATAAACGTTTCCAACTATTCCTATTTAACCCAATAGGTAGGGAATATGGAATTGGGTCAAAAGAAATAGCCAAGTGCGTGTTTCCAACTATTCCTATTTAACCCAATAGGTAGGGAACAGCTATTCTCAAAAGTAATTGCTCTTCATGTAGATCACGTTTCCAACTATTCCTATTTAACCCAATAGGTAGGGTTTTGGGAATCGTTTCTTTAAGAGTCTCATCATTAGTTTCCAACTATTCCTATTTAACCCAATAGGTAGGGGCGTAATTTTACCTTTCTGGATTTTTTTGCACTTATTTGTTTCCAACTATTCCTATTTAACCCAATAGGTAGGGGGGGAAATTTTAGAAGAAGTCTGCCCCGAAGCAGATAAGTTTCCAACTATTCCTATTTAACCCAATAGGTAGGGCGTTCTTAGTATCTGCATTTATGCAGATACGTTGGAGCAGTTGCTACATTTCGTTTCCAACTATTCCTATTTAACCCAATAGGTAGGGAGTATGGAAGAACTTGAGGGTCGCGAAGGTATTCTTCGTTTCCAACTATTCCTATTTAACCCAATAGGTAGGGGAAAACGATCCCAGGAAACTGGAACTATTTTCCAGTCTCATGTTTCCAACTATTCCTATTTAACCCAATAGGTAGGGATGGAGCCTGCAAGTTTTTGGGCCAAATACAAAACACTTATCGTTTCCAACTATTCCTATTTAACCCAATAGGTAGGGATGTGAGTGAAACCAGCTACGAAGTTCGTGAAAAAGTTATTGTTTCCAACTATTCCTATTTAACCCAATAGGTAGGGAGTTCGTCTGAGGAACCTTACAGGAAGAGGGTTTGAATGGGGTAGATCCACGCAACCAGTCAAACCTATTGTAAATCATCTGTCAGAAAAAAAAACGATAACCCTCAAAACCGCATCAGATAAGGCGACCACGCAATCCGACGAAAAAATCAGGCTTTAGACCTAGTAGTGTTATTGCGTGGAAAAAACTCAGATGACATAATGAGTCGGTTCTAGTTGAGGTGTTTGACTGCCAATGGTTAACACCCGAGAAACAGCTTCACGAGAGATCCAATAAAATCGTACATTATCTTCCTCTAGTTTGACACGCTTTTGGACTCGTTCATACAACTGTCTCATTTCCTCCAAGGAAAGAAAACACTCGAAAACCGATAATTGAACCCGTCTGCCATATCCCTCAAGAAACTTAGATAATTTGGTACGTCTTTTATCATCAGGAATATCATAAACCACTAAAACCAACATTTAGATATCCCTCACAAAAGCTTGATAAGGAATATTCTGTAATAAAGATTGCTTATAACGACGAATTTGTAACTGAATTACTTGTCGATAAGAAACTCTAGATTGAAGATCAGGATGAGAAACCATTTCATTCAAACGCCCTTCAAAATGATTAAGAAAACTTCGTCTAGCAGCAGTAGTTAAATAAACCCCCTCATTACTTTCATTTTTCTGAAAATCATCTCTGTTGAAAAAGGGTTTATTAAGTAACTTCAAAACCAAAGAATCCACAATTAAAGAGCGAAACTCCTCCACTAAATCAAAAGCTAAATAAGTTTTGTTTTTCTCTCCATAGTGAAAATTACCAAAATAGGGAGATAATCCTTCTGTAATAATTAAACTCAGCACATTATTAAATAATAAAGTATAACCAAAACTGAGTAAAGAATTAACAGGATCTTTAGGAGGTTGACGATTTCGCAGAGAAAACTCAAAATTAGGATTGGTAATTAATTGACCAAAAGCAGGAAAATAACGAGCAGCACTGACACCTTCATAACCTCTTAATTGGTCTAAAGTTTCAACTATTTCCAGATTTAAAATATCTGAATCAATGCCTTGAATAGCTTTTTGAACCTCAGCATTTTTACGTTTCCAATTTAAACGCATTAATAACCGTTTAGAATTCATTAATTTACCATAAACGATCGCCTTACATACCTCGAATTGAAAAGGCATTTCTTGATGACGTTTAATTTGAGTCATTTCAATATTAAGATGAGTAGGACTTTGACTCCAAAGATGTCCATGATATTGTCCGGATTGTTTGAGAAACAAAACTAAAATCCCTGCTTCTAAACAAGCATTAATGGCATGAGTTGATAGTTGAATATTGCCAAAAACAAGGATTCTTTCTACATCACGCATTAATAACTCTGTCTTCTGATTCTTCGAGACTTGTACAATAAAACGTTGATGTTCCTTCTGTAACCAAGTCCCCTGTTCCAGTAAATATAAAGTAGCCATCTCTTGATTCCAAATAGGTTTAATCTTTGCTAAATCTTTAAGATTTTCTGGTTCCTCTTTTCGTTGTTTAAACTGGAACCATTCCCAGAAAACTATCTGCGACGTTTTTTTCTGTGAGATAGTTGAAACCTCTTTTGACGACGAAAAGGGGCTTTTTTTTTACCCTTATTATTAGAAGATTTAGAATCATCATCTATGGGAATAATAGAATTACGAAAAAACCCATGACCTAAAAACTGAAAACCCTTATGAAAATGGGTAATTTGACTTTTTTGTTCATGAATTTGTAAACCCATATAATTCAATAATTGTCTGACACTACTATAAGCAGACATAATTCCATCTTTAGTATCTGATAACAGCAAAAAATCATCAGCATAACGAACTAACTTGAGGTCAGACTCTTGAAAAAAGATATCAAACTCATGGAGATAAATATTAGCTAATAGAGGAGAAATAACCGCGCCTTGAGGAACACCTTTTTCCGGATAGATAATCCCTGTTTTGGTCACCACACCAGCAGTAATCCATCCTTTAATCAAACATAAAACCCCTAAATTGTCAATAACCTTTCTGACTTCAACTAACAAGCGATGATGGTCTAAATTATCAAAAAATTTAACAATATCCCCATCAAAAACATATAAATAACCCTGATCTCTCCAATAAGCAACCCGTTTCACTGCATCAGTATAATGACGATTCGGACGATAAGCAAAACTATCATTAGAAAATAACGTCTCAGTGATAGGATAAAGAACATTTAATAAAGCTTGTTGGACAATTCTATCCCTGAGAGTAGGAATGCGTAACTCTCGCCATTCACCCTGTTTTTTGGGAATTTTAACCTGTTTTAAAGGTTGAGGTTGATAAGAACTATTAGCCAGAGAATCCCTCAATTCTCTCAAATTAAGTTCTTCATTTTCAGCAAACATTTCTATAGTTTCACCATCAACTCCAGGACCACCACCGTTATCAGCAACCTTATAAAAAGCTTGTCTAATATTAGCCAAACATAAAAATTCTTCGAGATCAATCATGGCATTAATTTTCCTTTTTTTGAAATAGCTATTTCCAGAATAACTATCTAGAGGAAAGAGGGTTTTCCAATGAAAAACTGAAAAATAGAGAAGAGAGAAGAGAGATAATTGATAAATTATCTCTCTTCTCTATATATAATTAATAATAGATAATTGAGAATTAACTAACTCGATAACAAACTTCTCATTTCAAGGAGAAAAAAGTAAAAAGCATGACTTCATTCTAATTTTCTAGGGCGAGTTAATTATCCATTATTCATTGACTATTCACTCTCTACTAACTTAAGGATTTTTGTTCACATAATCATGCTTTCCAAAATGACGTAAATATAATTTACCCTTCTGAGGAAAACAACTGATACGCCAATCATCATTTAAACGAAAATGATCTAAATGAGACTGTTTTCCCGTATAACTATCATATAATATGCCCCCAGCATTATTACTTCTCAAAATAGCTGTATTACCCTGAGATTTTTCTAACAAGACAGAAACCTTAGCTAACGTTTCTTGTAAGTTAACACGCTGAGAAACATCTTTATTTTTTTTATAATCTTCTCGGAAACTATCTAAATAAACCAATCGAGGAAACTCCAGTAAATCTCTTAATAAAATTTCATTTTTACATTCCTCCCAAACTAACTTACCCCAGGTTGATAAAGTCATTTCATCATCAACAATGTAAACCAATGCTTCAGGAATATCGGGATAGTCATTAACCTTGATTTCCATAGGTTTTTTCACTTCTGTAACCGCTTTCATCAACGCTAACGGCAGTTTATACGCTTCAATAAGTGAACGATCAATGGTAATAGGAAGACGAGGAATCGTGATTAACTCAGCATTTTTACCCTCGAAAATATAAGCGATCGCATCAGCATAAAACATGGCCAATGTGTTTAAATAACCTTGTAAACTTTTAAACCCTCCTACTAAATTAAAATAAATTTTATAATGGTTTTGATAAGGAATTACAATTTTTTCTCGTAACCAAATAATCAACTGATCAATCCCATCAGAAAACACTGAAGTATTAGCAGTAGATAAACCAACAGGGGCAAAAATATTAACACTTAAACCCTGTTCTAAAAGGTAAAATTTCACGATTTCTGCTGTTATTTTACCCTGTGCTGTATCAGTAGAAATCAAATAGTGTAAATCTTGTTTTCCTTGGTTAATATTGTTATCATAGATTCCATAAATGCCATTTAACTCAGCACTAGCACGACGAACTTGAGAGACATTACCTTGATTTAACTGTGTCAATGCTCTATTTTTTAAGATTTCTAAAATGTCCTTGACATCTGAAGGAAGACTCTCTATTTTTTCATTAGCATAATTAGATAATTGAGCAAACCAATGACGTTCAGTTTCTCGATTAATTTGATTCGTTAATAAACTGGTTCCCACTGTAGAAATAATAAGTAATGGTCGTTTTTTTTGATTCATTTTAGTTTCTGTGAATAACTTTCAAAAGATTTTTACTATCTGGGACAAAATTAGACAACTTTGTTCACCTACTCAAATTCTCCTTACTTATCTGATGTAATAATTGTGCTAAAGCGTTAATCATCGGTCGTTGACTAACATTTTCTTTTCGTGCAAGATGATGAACCATTCCTTGAAGTACAGGAGGATAATAATGAGTAATCCTGTCAGAATTAGCATGATAATCACTTATAATAATAGCAATTATTGGCAAACCTAACTGTTGACAAAATTCTTTCCATTGATTCACTTCTTTTTCAGTTTTAGCTAAAATTACACTGTAGGTCGCTTCTTTCATAATGATTTGATTTTCTTTGCTTATTTTTCCTCCAACATCAAACACCAAAATAGGGGTTTTAATCGACTTAATTTCTCTAGCTTTATTGACAGCAAATTCTGGAGTAAAACTAGCTTTATACTTAGACTTTAGTTCTCTAGCTAATTCAGGATATTTTTGAGCCGTTTCTGAAAACCAAGAACCATCGCCATCTGGACACCCTGAAATCACATAAGACTCCATATAAAGTGGTCTTGAAATAGAATGATTCTCCTCATTGATGGGTGAAATGACCTGAGAACTTAAGCTATTAGAAAATTGATTTAAGGCTTGTTTTAACCCTTCTCGCAGACAAGTTTTTCCCGTATTAGGCGGTCCACAAATAACAACCTTAATCGATGACATTTGATGAGGAATAGCAATGGTATCTCCCACAGAATAATCACTATCATGACTAATCACTACTACATATTGATCATTCTCTTGAGTAGCAATTTTAGGTTCATTAACGGCGATCGCCCCAAAAATATGAGCAAAATAATTGGCCAAAACAAAACTAGATAAAACTGAAGCACGACCATTAATTGTTAATAGTTTTCCTCGTAAGGGAACCCCTTGTTGTTTCAATTCACCTAATTGTTTGATAACATCTCTAACAATTTCATCCCCATCAACTTGAAGGTTAGAATTTAGAGAAGCTTGCAAGATATTATCTTTCCAATAAAGTAAAAAAGAAGGTTCATCTTGCTCAGAAGATAAGATAACCTTTTTGAGTTCTCCTGTTTTAAAATCAATGCGACTCGAAACTGGATAACGATGATTAGTAGAGATAACCACGACATAAGACTGTAGACGAGGGTCAAATACAGCGATCGCACTATAAAGATGAGCGACCTTATGAGCAATGGTATAACTAAGAAGAAGAGAAATCGGCCCATAAATTTTGAGCAAAGACCCCCCAGACAATTGTTGGGTGTTAATTAACTCATCTAAGTGAGTATCAACCTCTTTAACCAACCAATGTCCAGGGAGTCGTTGTGAATCAAAATTAACCTCTAAGGTGTCATCTTTAAGTTGTAGGTCATAATAAGTCATTTTTTTAATCCCTCTGGTAAATATCACAAACCCTACGGCTGTGGGCTTTAACTTAACTTATATTAGATGAGGAAACCCCTATTTCCTTTGATAGAACATTTTAACTAACTGTTGATGAGGAAACAGGGGTTTCCAATAGTTTTCTAGGATATAAGAAATAGTGAAAAATACTGGATAAAAATGACTAACAACGACTTTAATTATTTTCATTACCCTCCTACCCTATCTATTTTAAGGAAGCTAGTTGAACCAGCTTCCTTAATTGATAATCTGTTAACTGTCAGTAAAGCCATTCGATTTTATTTTATATTGAAACAGCTATATGCCAAAAATCCGAGTTTTGACAGTCAAGAATTTACTTTCAATCAATTACGGGATTTTATTTTCAACGGATACGAAGAATATCATGACAAAAGAGATTTATCACCTAACCATATTGCTGTGAACTGTTTATGTAATCAATCTCCCTCACAGTTACTTTTTGGTCAAGAAATAGATGATAATGAAGGGAAAAAGTGGCAACATAATTTTCTGAATTTTTATGCTTGTTTGAAGCCAATACAATACTTAGAAGTTTATTTAAGTAATCTGGAACAAGAAAAACCTTTTCATGTAACTGGTAAAAAGATAAGCCAAGATTTAGATGAATTAGTCAAAAGAGGATGGCTGAGGCGAGTCCCCCATAGCTGTCCCAAAATCTATCAAAAACACCATCAAATTCCTTTACTCAAAGAAGAAGAACAGTTGTCAGGACCAATAAAATCTTTACCCATTAGCAATGATTATGAAGATCCTTACTTATTTGTCCCTGATGATTTTGCTTCCTTCACTCATTTATTTTCTCAACCCATTAATGGTGTACAACGATTTTATCTTCATGCTGATTATCAAACCCCTTCTTTTTTACGGTCTAAAATTAATAAACTCCAAAAACAACTCAAAAAAATTTGGGCAATGAATCCTGTCCCTCCTCTTGAAATTTCTTATACCAGTGCTAGTCTTAATAATGAAAAAAAATCATGTTTAATTTATCCAACTTGTCTTTACTATTACCAGCGATGGTTTTATTTGTGTGCTTTTGGACAAACTCCGAGAAATGATATCAATTGGTATAATTACCGCTTGGATCGCATCGAACAGATAGAAACTCTCTCTTGGGATGATTCTCGAATTTCTAATGAGATGTACCATAAATGTTACTCTCAGTCTCAGAAAGAAGATGATGACTTTGATCCCTTGATTTTAGATATTCAGTCACAGTTAGAAGAAGCTTACGGTTTAGATTTTTACCAACAATCTAAACAAATGTTACTGCGGTTTCCCCCTAATTTTCACAACAGCTATATTGAAAATACTCTCCGACATCATAGCTTCAAAAAAGTCTCTCATCAACAAGCACTTAATTATCTAAAAAAATCAGCATCCTATCCCAATCAACCCCAGTTAATTCAAAGAATAGAAAATTGTCAACAGGACAGTTTTTATTGTTTAAGTTATCGAGACGGAGATAACTATGTTATCATGCGTTTACGAGCTTGGTCTCCTAATGTTGAAGTTCTACTGCCTAAAGATTTACGACAACGAGTAGCCGAGGATCTTATTCAGAGTTTACAATACTATCAATTAGACACCTAAATTTATGACTATCTTATTAGGCCATCGGTTTCAAGAAGCATTAGTTTATGCTGCTGAACTCCATGCTCAACAAGTGCGAAAAGGTTCCAATGTTCCTTATCTTAGTCATCTTCTCAGTGTTGCTGCCTTAGTCTTAGAAGATGGTGGAGATGAAGAGCAAGCCATCGCTGCTTTGCTACATGATGCCATTGAAGATCAAGGTGGTCAAAAAACTCGTCAAGAAATTCAACACAAATTTGGTGCTCGTGTCACAGAGATTGTCAATGGATGTACGGATAGTGACACGATTCCTAAACCTCCTTGGAAACTACGTAAACAAACTTTTATTAATAACTTCCCCTCTTTTTCTCCTGAAATTCGTCGTGTTGTTTTAGCTGATAAATTACACAATGCTCGCTCTATCTTAGCCGATTATCGAAAAATTGGTGATGAGATTTGGAAGATTTTTACGGGTAAACGAGAAGGGACTCTTTGGTATTATGATTCCCTTATTGAAGCTGCTGTCAAAGCTGGTGATAACAGTTTCTTATTGCAAGAATTAAGGGCAACATTAACCCAAATCCATCAACTTGCTTCCTCCTCTCCCTCAGAGGAATATAATACTTAGTTAATTTTTATTCTTTTTTTTTATTAGTGGTCAACCCTTGAACAATTGACGGCTAATTTTGACCTTTTTATCTTATTTGTTTATTTATTTTAGAAATTAGCACAGCCACAACTCCTCTTCATTATCTCCAGGGAAAATAGGTTTTCCAGCTAATGATTATTCTATAAAAGTCATGAATATTCTAGTTAAATCTGGAGAAACTTATTGATGTCAACTCTTTTAGAACATCCTCAAACTCTTCTGCCATCTTCTACTTTATCCCTTCCTAATAATCAAAGACTTCATTGGCAACAAGATATCCTTTCTCACAACTTTTACGACTTTAATAATAACCATGAGTTATTATTAACTTTAGCTCAAGATTTAGCCGAAAAACACCTTAATCAACAGAGTCAAGAAACCATTAGTTTAATTAATCAACCCAATGGACTCACTCATTTACATTTGAAAGGATTTCCTCAAGACCCTGTATTACCCATAACTCCCTTAGATGGAAAACGTCCTCACACTAAGCTTACTTGGGTCAGTGAGATGGTTCTATTAGGCATTATTCGTTCTGCTTTAAAATATGAACCTTTTTCCTATCTTGAACAGAAACAGGGGGATTTAGTCCAGAATATTGTCCCCATTCCCGGTCTAGAACACACTCAATCTAATGCTAGTTCTGATCACTTTGACTGGCACAGTGATGATGCTTCTCTGATTCGTGCTTGTCGTCCTGAAGGAATTATCCTCTCTTGCCTCCGTAATGATCAAACCACCGCCACTTTATTTGCCTCTGTTGATGACATTATTGCCGGAATGAATCCTCTTGATGTTGAAATACTACGTCAGCCTCGATTTCGAGTTTGTACCCCTCATAGTTTTCATCTTTACGGAGGCAAACTTCTCTATTCTGAACCTCGACCTATTCTCTCAGAAGGGCCTAGTGGCACCGAAATTGCTTTAGCTACCTATAATGTTCAGCCGGTTGATCCCCAAGATGACGAAGCAACTTTAGCTCTTTGGGGTCTCAAAGGGGCCTTACGCTCTCCCGTCTCTCAATCTTTCATTTTACAACCTGGAGAACTTTTAATTATTTCCAATGTTTGCGGCTTACACGCTCGGACTCCTATTGCGGGGGATCGTTGGTTACAACGAACCTATTTCCGACGTGATTTAAACAAACTACGTCGTTTAACCTCGACTCACGAAACTTGCCGCGTTTTTAGTAGTGAGCAATTATTCTTACTCTAATTGCTTCTCATACCACTTCAAACCCACAAAAACCCTATTCAATCTCTATCAATTATGACTCTCGATCTTACGTTAGCTACACCAGCCACTCAAAAAATTATCTCTTTGTTTGATGCTCATCATCTTCACTACCAACTCGTTGATCATCCTCAATGTCGTAGTAGTTCTGAAAGTCTCCAAGCCCGTGCTAACGCCGGTGCTGGGGTTGTTACTGGAGCCAAAGCTATTTTAATGAAAGTCAATCGCAAGACCATCCCAGGACAATTTGATGTCTTTGTTTTACCCGGTAATAAACAAATTCATTCCAAAATTCTCAAACAGTTTCTCAAAAAACAATTTGAAGACTTTAATCGCTTTCGATTTTCTACCCCTGAAGAAATGTCCCAACAAACAGGCGGTTTACTCCCTGGTACTATGCCTCCTTTTGCTCAACCTATTTTTCCTCAACTCTCCCATTTATTTATCGATTCTTCTTTGCTAGACCATCAAGTTATCGGTTTTAATGCTGCTTGTCTTACTCAATCCCTAATTGTTTCCACCCCCGATTATCTTCAAGTTGCTTCTCCTACTGATATTTTCTCTTTTTCTTGTTAACTATTAATCTTTTTTCTCAATCATGAATAATCCTCAATTTCATCTGGCTTTTCCTGTTCTTGATCTTTCTCAAACTAAAACCTTTTATGTCGAAGGATTAGGATGTATAATTGGTCGTGAAACCTCTAATGCCTTGATCCTTAATTTTTACAATCATCAAATTGTTGCTCATCTGACACCAGAACCCCTTGCTCCCCAAAAAGGTGTTTATCCACGTCATTTTGGCTTAATTTTCTTAACAGAACGGGATTGGGACACACTTCTTCATCTCGCACAACAAAAACAACTCAAGTTTTTTCAGTCTCCCAAGTATCGTTTTCCTGGTACTCCCATTGAACATCGAACTTTCTTTTTAGAAGATCCTTTCTCTAATCTCTTAGAGTTCAAATTTTATTCTCATCCCGATGCCATTTTTGGAGGCAAGAATTACTCTGAAATTGGAGATATTCCTCAGCCGTAACTCTTTTAAATCCTTATTTTTTGTTAGTATAGTTGTAACTATACTAACTTTTTTATTTGACTTCAAGTAAGTGTTCTCTAGCCAATTCTGTGACCATCCTCCCCCGATGGGTACGATGAAGAAACCCAATTTGCAGCAGATACGGTTCATAAACGTCCTCAATGGTTTTGGCATCTTCCCCTGTAGATGCTGCTACGCTTTCTAATCCTACTGGCCCACCCTTAAAGTTGTTGATCATGGTTTCTAGAATCATCCTATCAGTCCAATCTAATCCCATTGGGTCAACTTGATAGAAATCTAAGGATTCAGATGCCACCCCCTCGGTTATACTTTGGTGTTTGTGTACGATCTGATAATCCCTAACCCGTCTCAGTAAACGATTAGCAATGCGAGGTGTTCCCCGCGATCGCCGTGCTATTTCCATCGCTCCTGGTTGAGTAATGGCCACTTCCAAGATTTTCGCTGTTCTCTCGATGATTAAAGCCAGTTCAGGAGGTTCATAGAAACGTAATCGTTCAATGAGTCCGAAGCGATCTCTTAAAGGTGAAGTTAAAGACCCTACTTTGGTTGTTGCCCCCACCAAGGTAAATTTAGGAAGGGAGATACTACGAGTTCGAGAAGCTTGTCCTTTGCCAATGGTAACATCGAGACGATAATCTTCCATTGCAGGATACAATAACTCTTCGGTCAAACGGTTAAGGCGATGGATCTCATCAATGAATAATATATCCCCTGGTTTTAGGTTAACCAATAATCCCGTGATATCTCTGGGACGTTCTAAGGCCGGTGCTGCGGTGATTTTACAGTTAACGCCCATTTCTTCTGCCAGAATCAACGACATGGTGGTTTTTCCTAGTCCTGGCGGCCCGTAGAGGAGTAAATGGTCTAGGGGGTCTTGTCTGCCAAGGGCTGCTTTAATGCCGATTTTCAGAACGGATTTGAGGGCTTCTTGTCCAATGTAATCCTCTAAACGAGGAGGGCGTATATTCTGAACATTGCTATCATCAGAGTCTTTGGCGGTGGGATCTACTAATCTTTCTTGGTTCTTGGGTGGGGACTCAACGGTTTTTGAAGGTTGCTGATGGTTTGAGGAAGGAGTCGTTTTCTTAACTGATTGGGTGTTTTTCTTCCCTGTGGTTCCTCGTTTGATTGCCATTCCCCGTAACCTCTTGACTCCCTTTCTCCGATTTTGCCATTGTTGGCCGCTTTAACCCCTTTCTCCTTGATTTTTCTTTAGAAATCACTACGCTTGAGTTAAAGGCGATCGCTTTATCATTCCGATAAAGAAGTAATGGTAACTTTTCCCTTTTGTTTAGCTTCAATTTTTAACTCAAAATCCCTAAGCAAACCCATCCCGACTAACGGCTCTGTTTCTGCTAAATTCACTTCTATGGTTACTAATTTTCCATCCCAAATTGCTTTTTATTTAAGCACCATGTAGGTTTCACAAAGACGCTTTGAATATGCGATCGCACCTTGACTCTTGGTTAGTGCTGAATTATAATCAAAGCATTGCAGCACAAATCAAAACCGAAACCAATGTCCCCGAAACTCTGTATTCAAGCCCGTATCAATCAACTGCGATCGCAAAGGAAAAGTCGCAGACCCTAACACTTGGATCGGCACTACCAGCAAAACCTGCGAAAAACGGGAAAAGATACACTTATTACCGCTTAATGAAAGCTGTTTACCCTCCTGCTACTGAAGATAACCCTAATCCTTCTCGTAAGACTAAAATGGTGGAATATCTGGGGACGAAAGACAGTGCAGCCTACAAGGAGATGAAAGCTGCGATCCCTGCGGGATCGCAGCTTTAGCGAGCGCGCCCGTCGCAACGAAATCCAGCGATTGGAAAGGAAGCTGCACAACCTAGACCAAGAAGTTAGTGTCGCACTAGCTAAGAAGAGGAAACCGAGACAAGCTGCACTAACAACGTTGGTAGGAGAATTGGTGGTGCAGGTGCAAGGGTTGGCAAGTGAAATAGCGTTGATTAAAAAGGAACTTATCCTACAATTAGAAAGAAACCAATTCAGTACGAGTTATGGCTGATATTAAAAGAGAGATCGCTTAATTCGGTCATTCAACGATCGCCTCTTTTCCCTCTATATGAGATCCAGTCAATACCCTCGGTGGGAGTCGAACCCACAAAATCTGGTTGGTCTTCAACCAGCACGGATACCAGTTCCGTCACGAGGGCAAGTATGAGAGGACGAATCTGATGCTCCTGGTGGGAGTCGAACCCACACTAAACAAGGCTTAAACTTGTTGCCTCTTCCAATTGGGCTACAGGAGCTTGTTTTGGCTGGGGAGGCAGGAATCGAACCTGCATTATTTCGCTGCCAAAAAGCGATGCCATACCGTTAGGCGACTCCCCATTAATTCCTCAAGATGGATAAAATTTTGGTGGGTTGGGAGGGACTTGAACCCCCAAGTTCAGCACACAGGCACTTGATTTACAGTCAAGCTCCTTCACCAATTTGGATACCAACCCAAGCTTTTGTTTTTTACAGCCAATTAAACCCTTTAAAATAGCCATTAATTCGCCAGTAAATCATAGTTTTTGGTAGCAAAAGCTTTTTGTAATATATGTATTATTACAACTAAGAAAAACCCCGTTTTCTTAGAAGACTATTAACATTTGTTTAAGTCAGTCAGGTAGGAGCTATCTATCCTATGAATTTTGCCTATATTCAGCTTCAGTAACTTATCAGCTTATAAGGTACTTCTTTGACCAGAAGAAAACTGCACCCATCCACTTAAAAATACTTCAAAGTGTCACGATAAATTAGTTTCTGACAAACCACTCTTCTCTCATAGTAAAATTGTTTAGTGTTATTTTAAAAACACTCATCTCTATAAGAAAAGTAACTATCAAGCTGATTTAATAGATCTAGCTTCCCTTTCGACACCATACCTCTATTGCGTCTTAACTAGATAATTCTCACTCTTGAAGTAGTCTAATAGCTCTGAGACTTTAACTTAAACTATGCTTACAAAAAACTCTCTATTACCAGGTATTATGGATAACAACATAAATAAAGACTAAGCTGTAGGTAAAAGGACTGCCATAAACTGAGTTGCCAGGAATATAGATTTACCGCCCTATTAATTATCTTCGACTTCTCACTAGCTATACTCATAATTGGTTTCGACCTCCTTCTTTCAGCTTTTTGTAGTATAACACTATTTTTCTGTTTGTCTACTGTTTTTTGAAAAAAGTTTTTCACCCCCTTCAAAAAATCAACAGCAAAGCGATCGCACTCCTAAGAACAGAGCTTTACCCCTTGACTTTCGAGTTAGTGAAGATTTATAATCAAGACAGAAAACTTCACTAAAAAAACTCATGCCACCTGAATTAGCCATTAAAGCCCGCATCGCACAAATTCGAGGTTCTGGGAAAGTAGCTGACCCCAACACTTGGATTGGTTACACCCACATCAACAAAAACGGTAAGAAATACACTTATTACCGTTTAGTAAAGGCTGTGAGGATTTCTAAGACGAATGATGCTGATAATTCCCAGAAAAAGCAAGTCAAAGGCAAAATGGTTCAGTATTTGGGGACAAAAGACAGTACAGCGTACAAGGAGATGCAAAAGGCGATCGCCCGTCGTAACGAGATTCAAAGGTTGGAGAGGAAGCTGCAAAACCTAGATAAAGAAGTTAGTGTAGCGCAATCTCAAAGACAGCAACAGTATAAACAACCAGCACTAACTAAGTTAGTAGGGGAGTTGGTTGAGCAGGTGCAAGGGTTGGTAGAGGAGATGGCGTGGATGAAGGAGCAGTTTATTCTAGAATTAGAAAGAAACCAATCCAGTCCCAGTTATGGCTGATGTTAATGGTGTATGAATAGGAACTATTAGATCGTTCTATGGGTAAATCTACTAAAGGTCGTCAAAGTAAACAATCTATTGAGTCAAAAGCTCCTTTATTATTGTTACAATCATATTTATATTTCTTCGTGGAAATTTAGCTTACTCGAAGAAATCTTAGTCAAACGCCAGTTTTGTTAAATAATTCTTTGAAAATTCGGAATAGCTAAATAGAAAGATATCTACTCACTATTCAACTTTGGATCATAATCTTGAATAAAGTTTTCAATTTTTTTTTTATATACTTCATCAATCCACTCGTAAGTTAAACCAAATCGTAAAAATTGACAAATAGCTGACATTTGTTGTGAGGAAAGTATAGCCAAATATTCATCTCTAGAAAAACGCTCAAAGTCTTCTATTTCATAGTTCAAAGGATAATAAGTATCTGTAAGAAGAAAACTGTAAACTACATCAATGAAATACATTTCAGGCCAATGATTATAGATATATTGATTCACTGACCACAGTAAATAAGCTGGAAGATAATATTTCCATCCTTTTTGATCTAAGTGAAAAGAAATAGTTGATGAGCAAAACCTTTCTAGAGTTGGAACTGAAATTTCTTGCCAATGTGTTTCAACATCTTTCACCTTAGCTTTAGCTAACAATTGTCTATCCCGTGAACTATTATAGCCAAAAAAACGATCATTAATTTTGTCAATGAGATCAGCTTCATGTAAAGAAATTCCATCTTCTCGTTGAACATCGTTAAAAGCGGTTATGATTAGATTTTTCACTTTTGTTGCATCCTCTCTGATTTTTGTATCAAGTAATTTCCATTGAGGATGTCGATGATCTTGTTTTGTGGGAGGACGCACTTGTGCAAGCCACTCTTTATTACTAGCCCCTTGATGAACATAATTTAATTGAGCTTTACGCAGTTCAGATATTGTGTAAGAGTCTTGAGCAACATCAGTCCAAAAACAAATTGGACACACAAAGTATGTACCTGGGGGTTTTTCGTATAAGGTTTGATATCCACAGCAAAGACAAAAATACATTGAAAAGATTAAGAAAGATAAAGTGATTAGCTAAAAAACTTAACCAGAAATTAATTCATCATTGTTTATTCTTCAGTTTTCAGGTTAAAGATAATTAACCCATACAAAATGAAAAGTAAAACAACAAAAAGAGAAATATTAATCAAGACTACTTTGAGCATATAATCAAGATAATTTGAGATTAATATTAATTGTAATCCACTAATAATTAAGCCACTCACTATTCCACCACTTAACGCAAACAGACTAGCTATTTTTAATAATTGAGTTCGTGATGAATAATTACCTGAATCTCCTTCAAAAGCTCTAAACTGTAAAAAAATAACCAGCCAAAAGTATAATAATAATAAGCTTAAAATGCTACTCAATACATTAGTAAGAAGCCACGGATTTGTAGTAAAAGAAGTCATCATTTCTCTATAAAATTCTTTTACCATCCACCACCAGCACCATCACCCCCACTACTGCCTCCACCAAATCCTCCACTACCACCGCTACTGTCTCCATCTCCATAATTTTCGTAAAACCCCCCAGAATAACGACCACCTCCTCTGCCAACTTTTTGCCCAAATATTAAATCTTTTAACCATATCCACAGAAGACAGATGACTGTTAATGCGAGAACTATCCCCAATTTCATCTTCTTCTCTGGACTCAGAGTAGGGTCATTTGAACTTAAGAGTTCTTTCTTTAACGAAGGTGCTAAAAGAACAGCCAGATTTTTTGTTCCTTCTACTGTCCCTAGAGCAAAATTTCCTTCTTTAAAGTTGGGCAAAATTGTTCTGTCAATAATTTGCTGAACTTTGACATCGGGTAAAATTTCTTGCAGCCCGTACCCAGTTTCAATTTCTACACGGCGGTCTTCAACCGAAATCAACAAGAGAACTCCATTATCTTCTCCTTTTTTACCAATTCCCCAGTAATTAAATAGCTCTGTGGCAAAAGCTTTAGTAGATAAGCCCTCACTCGTTTCACTAACTGTCACAATAGCCATTTCTGAGTGATTCAAGGTTTCGAGACGATCCATGATTTCATTTAGTTGATTTTCTGTTGTTGGTGATAGAATCTCTGCGAGATCACTTACCCATCCTCCAGAAGAAATTTTTGGATTAGGAACTTCTTGAGGTGTTATGGCCAAACTGGGTAAAGGATTTAAAAATATGCTTAGACATATCGAGCTAATCAGCAAGATTTTTTTGAGTTTAATAAATTTTAGATGTATCATCATAAAAAGTATCTATCTCTAATGTGGATAAAACTGACATCTATTCCTAGTATTCTAGTGGGGCTTCGTTTCGTCCTGGCTCTGTTACTCCTTGTCGATGCCTTAGATCATCAAACCAGTTGGTTTTTCATTATGGCTTATCTGTTGGCTGTTTTTTCAGATATACTTGATGGAATTATAGCCCGTCGATTAAACGTTAGTACCATTCAACTACGTCAAGCTGATAGTTGGGCTGATATCTGTTTATATTTGTGTGTAGCCTTGAGCATCTGGTTAGTCTATCCTCAGGTTATCATTGATTTTCGACTTCCTCTATTATTAGCAATAACTGCTCAAATCACCTTATTTAGTCTTAGTCTGCTCAAGTTTAGAAAATTTCCTAGTTTCCACACCTATACAGCTAAGTTCTGGGGTTTAACCTTGTTAATAGCTACAGTTAGCTTATTTGCCTTTAATAATAGTGCGCCTCTTTGGTTGGCCATCGCATCATGTTACCTTAATAGTCTTGAAGAGATAGTTATGGTGCTGATATTACCTCATTGGCAATGTGATATCTTAAGTGTCTTTGAAGCGATGGAGAAAAGAAATTCTTTGCTCCTTGAAGCCGATTCAGCAAAAGAGGCTTAATTTTCCAATGATTCTTATTAAACAATTAGATTAAATAAGTTCTAAGTTAACTTCCTACCCAGGACAGACACCAGGGACAGAACTATAATTAAACAATCTTGATTTTATGTCATTAGTAGAAAGAAAACTTGGTTCCGTTGAAAATCTTTTCCATATCATTCATGAACTTGGTGGAATGATAGATGTTAACATTGTTCGCCTTGAAGGAGATATACAGCCTAATATTTTACAACAAGCACTCTTATTATTACAAAATCGTTTGGATTACTTGAATCTCGACTATTAACCCATCCATTAGTTTCTGTTGCTGTTTCCATTATTTTCCTCATAAAATTATTGGGATAGAACCAGAAAGTCATTCAAATACTATCAAAGAATCAAGGTAATCCTCAGTTAAATCTTCTTGTTCATAAACGAGAGCACTTTCCTTATCCCAACCAGACTCATCATTATTAAGTCACCTTTGATTTGCGCTAACTATACCAGAAAATCTGATTAATTATCCCTCCATATTCCCACAACAACTCCTTGTATTTCTACGGTAGTTCGAGGAACTTTCAAGGTAGTTTCTTTATCGAAAGATGTCAAAGTCACCTGCTCTTTTTCCAAATTGTACCGTCTCAAACTTACCCCATGGCCTTCCACTTTTACTGCGACGATTTCCCCGTTTTTCACCGTTTCTTCTGGGGTTAGACGACGGATAATTACTGTGTCTTCAGGGGCGATCACACTCTCAACCAACCCATTACCCTCAACCCGTAAAGCATAATAATTGTTAGGGTTAAGAACACAGGGAAGTTCTAGTAGGTCATCAACTTTGTTGTGAGGAATAGTTTTATTAGAGAATTTTTTGTCTCTGGTTTTCAGAGATTATCTACCCCTCAATTCAAACTTGATAGCCTACTAGGATTGATTGTTCATCGGTGAAGGGTTCGACTAAACCATCGGCAGCTATAGCCCCTTAATTAATCCGAAGAGTTTCTTAAGATTAAATAACCCCGAACAACTAATTCATCATAAAACTGGTCAGTTACTTGACGACACTCTTGCCAAGAGTGATGACGTAATGACTCATTTTTAAATCTTTGGCCTTCCCAATAATGGGGATTTTTATACGTTTCTCGATAACATCTAAGTTCAAAGTTGTTCATGGAGAAATCCTCCCCAATATTAATGACAATCTCCTCGACTCATCTGAGGATGAATAGAGTCTAAAAGCATTCTTTTCTACACTTGTATTATGCCTTAATTAATGGGTTTAAATGTCAAACTCTTACCAAATTCACATAAAATTTAACTCAAGTTTTTCCTAACTATCTGTCATCAGAAAAGAAATTAGAGTTAAAATGAAAGTGGTGGTTAAGTTTTGGAGCCTGTATCAATCTCACCGTTAAGCCGAGACACTTACCCACCAGGTCGCTAATTTTTCGAGAGCTTCTCCTACTTTTTCAGGCTCTAAATCTAACGGACTACTAATTCCATAATGGGCTAAATACCAAGCACTAATCGTTTGAGCAGAAGGGAGAAACTGCTCAGAAGAATCCGAAAATTTTAGAGGAATATCAATGCCGTTGATGGTAATTTTTTCCTCACTACCTAGCTCTTGATAAATATCATTAAATACTTCCTCTATTTGTCTGTTGTCATTAGTCAGACCGAAGCGAGATGTTTTTGAAGAAAGTAGCACCATAGCAATTAGCTCAAAGTTCAAGGTCTAAAATAGTCTTCCCTTTCCCTAACGAGCATCATACTAATGATGCTTCACAACTCAAAAATCTTTATCTTAATTTTAGCTTTCTTAAATAAATCTAAACACTTGGTTTCAAAAATTTAGGCATTATATAAGCGAAAATGATCCAAGGGGCAATCTAGATATTTTTTGGGTTGGTCAGGTAAGATAATATTGAGTGATCTACTGGGAGCTTCAGTTCAAAGTTCAAACCATTGTTTTTTCTTTTTTCTTTTTGAATCAGCTTGTTGAGAACGCTGCATATTCAACTTCTTATTTTTTTTGTTTAACGGCTCTGTAGTCTTGTTGATTTCCTCTAGCCCTTGTTGATATAAGTCAACTAACTTTGATTTCGCTTTAAGTTCAATATCTTTAATCCAAAGTAGTTGCTCGACACTCACAAGTTCTTTTATTTTAAACTTAATAATTGGAAGAGCTGAAATTAGTTCTTCTCTGAAAAATAATTCCCCATATTCATCTTCAAGAAAATCATCTTCATCTAAATCAAAAATTTCTTGTTCGGAAAGTTCTTGCTCCATAAATAAAGCTCCAATCCTATCTATCCATTCTTCTAACAAATCAACCTCTTCATCTAATTCTGGTTTTAAGTCAAATATTTTTTCTTGATAAACACTAATACTTTCCGATAACTGCTTTTGATAAATCTGATTAATTTTTGGATAAATCTCTAAACAATCCTCACTAATTTCCTGAGATTCCCTTTCCAGAATTTTCAAATCCTCACTGACCCCTATTTTTTGTTCTTTGTAATCTATGCGAAATAATTTGTTTTTATCAATATCAGTCAAAATCATTCCCCTAAGCCAGAAGCTTTTAATAAATAATAAAATAGCGAGTTTTCGTTCTATTTCTTCTAACAGATTAATTTGATAATCTCCTTCTTCGGTTATTTCTAAATAACCAAATAAACACAGATATTGAATTTTAGAAGGATTGGAATAAGGAGACTTAAGGATTCGTTTATCTACCCAAACTTCATCTAAGTCGGCCTTCCTAATGTCTTTATCATGACATCCCCAGAGGAATAAAAATGAATTTTTAAATAATTGATAGTCTTTTTTCTCTTTATAATCTTTTAATTCCCAATTATCTTCTAATTTCAGAGAAACTAATGTTCCGATGCTAGAACTTGAAGATGAAGATTGAGGATAATCCATTATTCAAATATCTTAACAACTTTTTATCTTAACATTTTAAGGCCGGTTATTCTTCATTTACTTTACCACAAGCTCAAGCCATTGTTTATGGTTCTATTGA
>JBFRWG010000018.1:0-24530 GCA_051439445.1 Crocosphaera sp. | reverse complement strand
TATAAACATCTTATTTTGTGGGGTTGGGTGGGCATTTGTGGGGTTTATCTGCACTATCCATCAAGTCGGGGTCACCGGCCGTTGACCCCTACATTACCCACCCTACAAAGCTGGTTTTTAATGTTCCTTTAACCAACAATATCTTAGACCCTATTCCCTCGATAACACCCTTAATAGTATTGGCCAATGGCTTTAACACTCAGAGGATAATCACAGTTGTTTTGCTGCAAAATCCATCTTACATAGGTATTACTATTAGGGCCAGGAAAGTAACGATAACAGTAATTATAAGGATAAAGTATGGGACTTTTTTCAATGGTTTCTGCTAATTGATTTCCTAATTTATTGTCCCATGATTTTTCCAGCCAACTATTCCCATTACCGACACCAGAAAAGGGAGACAATAAATTTTTATGTAAATGTCCCCAACTATGGGCAGATAAGTTAGGGGTTTGCCAAATTTCCCAACGATCTTGTTGGTTTTCCCTGATGATAACATACCAATAATGAACAGCAATTAAGCCAATAATGGGGATTTTCGCTGCCCTTAATTGAACAATAAGTTTCATTATCTTTTTGAGCCAATTATATCTTATTCATAAGAATAGCATTTTTATCCTCTATATACCTAGTCTTTGTCTTTTTTTAGACATAAATATTGGTAATATTTATGTCTCATTTAGTCATAATTAATGATATAATAAAAACGTTAGTACCAAATCAAGTGGAGCCTAAAATTATGAGCTTAAATGTTGTAAATTTAGTGGGTCGTGTCGGCATAGATCCAGATATTAGATATTTTGAATCGGGAACAGTTAAATGTACGCTAACTTTAGCAGTAAATCGTCGTTCTCGTAATACTGATCAACCCGATTGGTTCAACTTAGAAATGTGGGGTAAAACAGCAGAAGTTGCTGCAAATTATGTAAGGAAAGGTCGTCTAATTGCTGTACAAGGTTCATTGAAAATTGAGAAGTGGACAGATAAAAATACAAATGTTGAGCGTTCTAAGCCTGTAATTCAAGTTTCTCGTTTAGATTTATTAGGCTCGAAACGAGATAATGATCCTAATGTAGTTAATAATTATTCAGGAGGGGATGATGAGTTTTAAAAATAATAAAAAAACATTAAAAAACTTGATACTATCTTGAGTTTTTCTGATGTTTTAATAGTACAAACAGTTACCTAAAGTAGGGTGGTAAATGCCCACCTTACTATTTTTTTGTGGGTTGAGTTTTATTTTTTCTAAATTGAGAATAATCAATAACAAAATCATAAAAAACAATCAAAATTAAACTGATTCCTAATATAGTCATACGAGCAATAATTAGGGCAACACCAATACTAATAATAATACCCCACATAGAAGTTTGACGTATAATTTGGAATCTCTCCATAAACTGTTGATTTCTAGCAACCTTTAGCAAGGTATTTTGTTCAATAAAATTTTCATAAATTTCTAGATACATTTTAATTTCTTCAGGAGATTTAGCCGTTAATAAATAGTTTTCCAGTAATTTAACGATTAACTGATTGTCTTCATCTTCTTCTAAAGATAAATGAGAAATTTTTGTTGTTTCTAAATCCATAGATGACTCTCCCGTCAAAGTAATACTATTAAGATGTAGGGTGGGTTAGACTGCTAGAATTTAGGTAATAACAAGAAGATAAAAATCCGTCGTAACCCACCATTTCCTATCTTAAACCCCTTAATAGTATTAAGTCCCTACAATTGATATTAGAGACTATTCCTAAAATAAAGATTAAATCTTGCCTAGTGACTTTTCATAACCTAATCTTCTTGACATTAAATGAACCATTGCCATATAAATCAAACATTCACTTGTTTCAGGTAACTTTTCATAATTAACAACTAAACGATGTTTTTTCATCAACCATACAAAAGTTCTTTCAACTACCCATCTTTGTATTAACAATTGAAACCCTTTTCTATCTCTTTTTAAAACATCAACTGTCCCTGATTATAAGTGTTCTACTCCCTTTCTAAATCTCTTTTAATTGAAGTTTACTGTATACTTGTATAATATAAAATTTGAGTTTACAGCTTTCTTTATCTTTTCTTTAGGAACAGTCTCTTAGAACGAGCTAACGTTGTATAGAACCGCTTTCTTGAATAACATCGTTCTGATATGAAGTAAAAGCTGAGGTTTCGTTGCTCAAGTTTTCTGTTTGTTGAGCAATTTTTTGTAAGGTTGAATCAATTCTAGGGCAAAGTTGTTTCAAGCCAAAAAGAAGGGCAATAAACCAACGTTTTTCATCCATTCCTAACTCTTTTATAAAGATATCTAAATCTATGTTTTGAGTAATTGATTTCGTTTCTAGAGAGTTAGGGACTAAATTCCATAACCATGTTTCTGCAAAATAAAGTAGACCATGATTGTTACTTGCTAAACCTAAAGAACTATAATAAGCATTAATAGCTGAGTAACTAATATCTATCCAACGAGGAACTTGTGCAGCAGTAAATGCTAAAATTCCTTGATGAAAAAAGGAGGTAGAACTAAGATGAGAAACTAAGTTTTTTTCTTCTTCTGTTTTAATAGATTTCTCCCCTAGATAAGCAATTTTTACTAAAATTTCTGCCACTAACCATCTTACTGGAATGGAGTCTAGTACAGATAATAAATTGATAAAATTAATATTAGATTGACTATTAGGGGTTAATTGAGTCTTATTTGAAATTAGAAATGTCGTTAATTTTTTTTCTATTTGTGGTGATAACTTTGCTAAACCTAGTATTAGATTAGAAAACCATTTGTCAGGGAATAGTTCCATTTTATTAATACAATCATTAACCAGGAGTTTAGGGACAGTGTGATGGATTTTATCTAAACTAAATAACCAACTTTCCCAAATATATAATAAGCTACTCTCTCCTGCTTCACAAGGCAGTGTTTTTTGGATAATATGGATAGTTTCTATTATCCATTGAGGAATTTTTTCTGAGGAAAAAACTGTTACACCATTTTTGAACAAATCACTTGATTTTAATTGATTTAATAATTGATTACCTTGAGAAGATTGACTATAGTTTTCTCCTATTTGACACAGTTTAATACATAATTCAGCTACTAACCAACGCAAAGGAATTTTGTCTAAGTCGAGGATACCAGACATTAAACTAAAAGTCGTATCTATCTGAGAATTTTGTGGGTTTATTGGTAAATTAATGGATAAAGAGACAGAAAAATTGACATTCTTTCTAAATCGGTTTGATGGAGTAATAATTATTAAGTTAAGAGGGATCGCTTCTTCTTGTATACCTGGAAAACGTAACCAGTTTTTTAAGATTTGTCCAGGTTGTAAATTAGCAGGAATTTCTATTGTTAGAGTGTGTTTAATTTCTTGTTGATATGAAATACAAGTAACGTAAGGATCGATGGTACTGATAGAAGAAATAATCATCTTATTATCAATAACCCAATCTTGAAGAGTGGGACGAAATAAGAGACTTTCTTGACTTAAATTTTTTAAGTTTAAGTATAAAATAAGTTTACTATTTGAACAAACTTGACAAGAAATTTCTGGTATCATTACTATCCTCATTTATAGGGTTTTATGGTTCATATCGAAACAGAAAAAGATTGAAGTGTATAGACTTTTAACCTTGTTCAATTAAAAAATCTTCAATCATTTTATGCGGCATAATTTGCCATTGTTCGTTGGGTTTTAGTTTAGATTCATCAATAGGATAAGCCATAGCAATTTGATAATTATTTTTAGCTACCATTGTTAAGGCAAATTGGTTACTCTTGTTTTTAATAACCCCATTATTATTAATTGTCCATTGTTGAGATACAGATCCATTAATAGGGTTAATTGTAACTTCTTTTGCCCAAGGAAAATCTGGAATTTCTTTTAAGTCTAAGGCAAATTCTCCTAAGATACTTTTAATTATTCCTTCTGCTGTAATTATCCATTGTTGCCCAACACCTCCGTTGTAAGTATAACCCCAAATAATGTTAGCCTGAGTTGGATCGCCGGCTGGAATATCTAAGAATAATTGATTATCTAAGTTTTGAATTGCATAAGTTTCTATTTTAGGAATTTCTATTTTAGAAATTTCAAGTGATTTTTTAAATTTTTTTGGATAATCTTTTATCCAATTTGTATTAATAAATTTACAATCTTCTGGATGACTATCATTATCATTGTTAAGAGAATAATAGCCAATTAAATTAGTTTCTTGTCCTGTTAATTCTGAGTTAAGATCGGTTTTAATTTCTGTTAATTTTTTCGCTTGATCCCAGATACAAACTTCTGTTATTTGCCCGTTAAAATAGGTGTTTCTCAAAGGATCATGGCCAATATAAAGGGGATGACTATCTTGATTAATTTCTCCTTTAAAATAGGTAGAATTTACTGCTTCACCATCAATATAAAAACGAATAAACTCCCCATCAAAAGTTCCTAAATAATGATGCCATTGAGTAATATCTATATCCAAATTAGTAAAAGCATATTGCCAACCATTACTATATATATAAAAGCGAAGAATTTTACTTCCCTTATTGGTTGCTATCATGTAAGAATTGCGTTTACATAATAACATAGCATCTCGATCCCAATTACTTGTTTTACTTTTTGCCCAACAAGAAATTGTTAGCGAATGACTAATATTAGGAGCGTTATCAATTTGAACATAACTATCATGTCCATTAAAGTTAAGACTGTAATTTTCCATTTGAGAGTTCATAGTTTTAATCAGAAATAGGACTTAAAAGTAAACTTGAGAATAGTATAAGTAATTAAGTGTCAAGCTATCTCAAAATTTAACGTATTCTTCAACTTAAACCGATCATTTATTACGATAAATCACATAATTAATTAACTCCTTCATAAAACGGCGATCGTGTACAGCAGTATTGCCAAATTCTTCAGGTTTTAAAGGGGTTTCTGGTTGTACAAACGGCAAAGAATCAAAAATATTCGCTGCTTGTTGAGCAACTGTTGTCGCAACTGTCCAACCATGTTCTATACTTTCATACTTTACCATTTCATCTAAAATAAAAGCAATTTGTTTTTGTGTTTTTTGTTCTCTTTCTAAAGATAAAATTTCCAATATTTTATCTGATTGCTTACTATTTTTTATAACATGATTCAACATCAAAGTTCGTTTACCTTCATATAAATCTCCTGCGATTTCTTTACCATAATTCTCTAAAGTTCCTTGTAAATTAAGTAAATCATCTTGAATTTGAAAAGCAATTCCTAACAACATTCCAAACCGAGTCATTTGGGCTAAAGGTTCCCTTAATTCCTCCCCTTTTGCCTCTGAATAACCAATGATTAAACCCAAACGACAAGGAGTCATAAAAGTGTACCAACAGGTTTTTTTTACACACATTTTAAAATAATCTTGATCCCCTAAATTATCCGTATTATTAGCCACCCAATCTAATTCCATTGCTTGTCCTTCTACCGACTGTTGCGCCATAAATTCAATTTCATGGAGAATATTCATCGTCTTACTTACCCCCAATAAAGGAAGGTTTTCTAATAATAACCCCACCGCCAAAACTTGTGTCGCATTTCCCACATTAATTGCTCTAGGAATACCCACCATACGATGTAAAGTATCCTTCCCTCTTCTCGACTCAGAACCATCTTCAATATCATCATGAATCAAAAAAGCATTATGATATAATTCTAAAGCAGCCGCAGTGGTTAAAGACCAATGGCCTAACCCTCCTACCGCTCTATTCATACTAATACAAATAGTCGGACGAAGCATTTTACCAATGCGAAAAGGATAATCAGTTAGTAACTCATATAATGGTTCATAAGACCCTTGAATGTCCTGTTTTGTTTGCACAAATTCCTTAATTTTATCAATAATTAAACTGCGGGAACATTCTAAAGCTTCATTGATAATTTTTTTGTCGTAACGTAATACTTCTGCTTCCGTTTCTGTCTGAGGAGGAGGAGAAGAAACAACAGCGATCGCCTCGGGTTGAATTTTGTCGACTTTGTTGAGAGGAATGGCAGTTTCTAAAGTTACATTATCTTGATTTTCGGGTAAAGAAATGGTGACAGTAGAAGGTTTTAAGGTTTGAGCTTTTTTAGAGAAATAGAAGACAAAAAAGATAATCAATAAACACAATAAGAGCAACCCGCAAGTGAACATAAAATGATTCAACATCTCAAATAACGTCGAAGAAACACAAGAAAATTCTTAACACAAAACTCTCTTAGGGGTCAATAACCATTGACCCCAAAACCTTCAGCAACCTAAATCAATAGGAATTTAACCCTCTAGTATTACTTTTTGCCCAAAGGCAGAACGTCATGGCGTTGGTAAGTAAAATATTGGTTCTATCTGGTTGAAAGAATAGATAATTCTTATTAGTAGCGTTAAGAGGATCCCCAAATCTGACAACAGATTCTCTATAAGTTTCATTGTAGTTTTCACCTTTTACTACTAAAGGAAGTTGTGCATCGAGGGTTGCACCAAATACCTTCCCTTTATTGCCATTGCCCGTTTTATCAGCAACATAACCATCTTCAACTTCATTGAGAGGCCAATATCCCACTAAACCAGTTTCACTCCCTGTTAAGCGGTGATACATATTGTCTTGAATATCCAGGGCAGAAGGCACAGTATTCCAAAGGCGAACTTCTGCCATGTGGCCTTTGAGAGAGTTTTCGTTTAAGGTGGCAGGGTTACAACCAATGATTAAAGCTGTATTAGAAACATCTAAGGAATGTTGGAAGGTGGTTTTTTCTCTTAAGACTCCATCAATATAGGTTCTCGCCGTGGTGCCATCATTGGTAATGACAATATGAGACCAATGATTGGCACTGATAAAACCGTCTTTAGTTTCAAGAGTTTCAGGCCCCACATTAGTGCCACCGCCGATAGTTTTGAAACGATGACTAACAGCAGTGTCATTCGTCAACCACATATTATAGTTAGGACCGTCTTTGCCGATCAGTCCGGTACCTCCTTTGCCCTGTAGTCCATCAGGTTGCACCCAGACTTCGACAGTATAACTATCTAAACGCAAGGCTTCGTTATCTTCAATTTTGATATAGTCACCGTCGCCACCAAAATAAAGGGCATAATCTTGTTGTTGTTGTACCATAAATCAAATTTATCCTTGCTACTATTTATGGAAAAAATCTTCTCGGTTTCTATTAGTACATAGTGAAGATTATTATTCAAATTTTTGATCTATTTCTTAATATTTTTTTGGCCATACTTGGTACAAAAATACAACAAAAAAAGGTTAAATTATAATCAATTGATTTTTGCTCCTTAAAGCTGTATAATCCATTTGTTAATTCAATTGATTGAGGATTACGTTATGGCTCGTCAAGTTTGTGGTACTGTGAATGATTATGGGGAGATCGTTGCCGGTTCTGGTTTTAGCGTGAAAAGATTGGATAAAGGTTTTTACGAAGTTGTTTTTGACAACCCATTCTATTCAATCCCTGTAGTTGTTTCCAATGTTGTCGGTCATCCTTGGAGAACCTTTAATATGTCAACCGCTATTGCTGATCAGATGGGTCCAGATGTCTTTTACTGTCTAACTTCTACGCCAGACCAAACTGAAGATTGTGGTTTCTCATTCATTGCCACTGGTGACTAATAAACTCTGAAAAGTTTAGGGGTTAACTGTAATAAATATGGTTAATCCCTGATAAATAATTAGCACTTTGCTAACAGCTTATCATGGCATCACAAGAATTGTATTACTGCATTAATTGACTGATTTCTGTGGCTTGTTAAAGTGCAGAATCTTGTTGTTATTTTACCATTAATCAAATTTCTCTTTAACTGCTATTTATAGAAATTGTAGAAAAAATTTTCCCAGTTTCTATTAGCGCATAGTGAAGATTATCATGCAAGTTTTTGATCTATTTCTTAATATTTTAAAAGTCATTGTTTGATGCACACTTTTGAGCAAAATACAATTAATAAATGGTTAAATTATAATAAATTGATTTTTGCTACTTAAACCTGTAGAATCTATTTGTTAATTCGATTGATTGAGGATTACGTTATGGCCCGTCAGATACATGGTACTGTCGATAGGGATGGTCGCATTATTGGTGGTTCTGGTGACTTTCACGTCCAAAAATTTGATAGAGGATTTTATGCGATTCACTTTGAACTCCCATTCAATAATATTCCTACCGTGGTAAGCACTGTTTATGGTAATACCTGGACAGTATTTAATATGTCAACGTCAGTCCTTGACGATCTTAGTCCCTATCATTTTGTCTGCTTAACTTCTACCCCAGATCAAGCTGAAGATTGCGGCTTCACTTTTACCGTTACAGGTGATTAATAAACCTTGAAAAGTTTAGGGGTTAACTGGAACAAATATAGTTAATCCCTGATAAATACTTAGCACTGTGCTAACAATTTCTCAATAGCATCACAAGCATTTTCAACGCCATTTTCTTGCTGCATTAATTGACTGATTTCTGTTGCTTTTTGTTGATAACTGGGATTCAATAACAGTTCTCGCAGTTCCCAAACTAGGCGATCGCAACTATATTCTGCTAGAGTGAGCGATCGAGCGACCCCTAAGTTAACTAAACGAGTGGCGTTATCCGGTTGATCATGGGCGTAGGGAACCACTAATACGGGTTTTCCCGCCAGTAAACCTTGTCCCGTAGTCCCCACCCCACCATGATGGACAATGGCAGCAGCATGGGGAAAAATCTGGGAATAGGGAGCATAATCAGCCACCATCACCCCGTCTGGAATCTCATTAGGAGAGATGGAGTAAGCACCTTGTCCCATCAATAAAATAGCACGATGACCCAATTTTGCCACTGCTTTAGCACCTTCTATATAAAAATTACCAGGAGTTCCCACAAATAAGGAACCTAAGGTAAAAATAATGGGGGGTTTTCCGGCTGCTAAAAACTGTTTAATTTCTGAGGACAAATTTTGATCATTATGACCATCAAAAAAAGGAAATCCTGTTAGTTTAGTTTGTCTCGGCCAGTCCGGTTTTCTCTGAGCAAAAAACTGTGAAAACAAAGCTAATACTAATTGAGGAGAATGTTGTCCTTCAAAAACAGGATCGAGACTCGGTTTTAAGCCTAATTCCTGTCTAAATTGATGAAAAGGCGCACTCCAAAAACGATCTTGATAACGAATATTTCTTAATATTGACTCTGCTGCTACCTGTTTTAATGCCACTTCATAAGAAGAATTTTTAGCCGAACTATGGGATACAGAAGGATAAGCAGACAAGAAAGAAAGAGGAGACAAAATTGTCGATATCCAATTAATATTAGTAGTTTCTACAACTAAAGAAGCAGCAAAAGAAAGATGATGACTAATTAAAAGACTCGCCCCTTGAACCGCTTGCTTAAGGTCATTATAAGTTGCACGAATATGAGGCATTAAAACATAAGAAATAGCATATTCGCTTTCGCGGTTAGATTTTCTTAATTCTTCAATTAAAGGTAAATCTTGACCTAAATTTAATAAAGCATCAGGTCGAATGGGATGAAATTCTAATCCTTCTTTTTCAAACTTATTTCTAAAACTTTCTCCTATAGCGATTACAGGTTGATGACCTCTTTTTTTCAGTTCCAAAGCAATAGCAATATAAGGATGAATATCCCCCAAAGAACCATAAGTCGTAATAATAATTCGTTGACCCATTATGTAAAACAAATCTTGAAAATACAGTCCATAACTGTTATATTATATATTGGTTGATTCTTGTTGATTTTAATAATAAATTAATGATCCAATCTTCAGAAAGTCGTCAACAACAGTTAGCCCAATGGATATATAATTTGGTAGAAATTTTGCGTATTCAAGATAATTCTACCTGGAGAACTTTAGTTGAAACAGTAAGAGGAAAAAGTGCCATTATTCGTTTAGATGATGTTTCCTTGCAACTAGAAGCATCTAATAATATTCCTTTAGAAGTTTTCATTAATTATCCTGTGAAAATAGATGGTTATAATTTTATCAGTGATACCGAAACCATAAGAGATATTATTGCAGGAAAAATGACTATTGATCAAGCATTAATAACTAATAATATGTATTTACGGGGGACATTAATAGACTTGCAAAGAATGAGTCAATTATTCAAAGAAATTTTAGCAGATAGTCCTATTAATTTACAATTACAAAGGCTATGGGAAGACTTTAATGAGATGTGGTTTTCTTCCTCTTCTTTATCTTGTTATTCCTTAGATAATCAACAAACAAATTATGGTGAATTAATATCAATGATACCAGAAGATATATTAAATATTGAGATCATTCCTGAATAATTAAGATAACACAGAGGTTATATGACCATTAACGAACAACTATTATCTTCTATAGAAAACTTACGCATTCCTTTAAATGATGTTAATTCCCCCATTGATTGGAAAGATTGGTATCATTATATTTTAATCGATCCCGAAACTCAAATTCGAGTATTAGTCAATATCAGTTTAATCGGAAGACCAGAACAAGGAGAGATTCAAACTACCCTTATAGTAACCATACCTTCAAACTATTTCCCGCAAAAATTATCGCCATCGCTTCCACTTTTAACCTTTGGTATTGCCTTTTCTAAAGAGTGGAAAACGGACAATATTAACAGGAATCCTGTACAGATACGAGCACAACAAATTAACCTGAATATTGTTGGAAAAAATTGTTTTTTAGAAGTCAATGATCTCCGTTCTCAATTAGCCATTAATTTTCGAGGAGAAGCTAAAGCAACACCCTTATTAGTCACAGAAAATTCTCCATTTGGGAGTGAGTTTATTGGTTGGGGTTTGGTTCCTGGTTTGCAAGTTAGTGGAGAATTATCTATTTGTAATCATAGCTTTAATATTAGTCCGAATTGGTTGTGTTATCACGATCGCAACTTTGGTCGATTTCGTTGGGGAGAAGACATTGGTTGGGAATGGTTTGTGGCATTTTTAACCGATGATAATCAGGATAATAAGTTTACCTTAGTTTTAGATAAAAGAACCAATAAAGATCATTCACTTTCAGGACTTGCATATATTTTTATTTATCAAGAAAATGAACTTATCAAAACATTTATAGGGCAAACTTTAGAAATCAATTGGCAATGGACGAACTCTCCTGTAACCCCGTTAAGATTACCTGGAATTATGGCATCATTATTTAGTGACCGTAGTTTAAAAATGCCTGAAAATTTAGAAATTATCGCAACAGATTCCCAAGATAATCTTACCCTTAATATTCAGTTCGATGCAGCAACCGAATTAATTATTCCTGATAATCAAGCTAGACAATATAGCTTTATAGAAGAAGTAACAGGAACCATTGAAATGACCCTTTTTCTGGAAAATCAAGTGATTAAAGCTAGAGGGTTAATTTATGCAGAATATGTTATTTAAAAGACTGTTCTTAAAGAAAAGACCAAGAAAGCTGTAAACTCAAATTTTAGATTATACAAGCATACAGTAAACTTCAATTAAAGTATTATGTCCCTACAAATAAACCCTTGTAGGGATTTAAAACTCTGTTTTATCTGCCTGATCATTTTCTGACAACTGAAACCTGATTGCTATAGCTTTTCTCGGCCTCATAAGGTACAGTTAAAATTTAATTTCTGACTCCTGACTCCTGAGGAGGAGACTCCTAAAAATAGAAGACTTTATACCTCACAAGTATGGGAACTGCGATATATGTATTTTGACAAATAGCTAAACTTCTGTTAAACATTGAGTAATGTAAATTATTTAAAAATAGGATTTAATAACTTAATGCTTATCATTTGTTGTGGAATGATGCGCTCAGGATCAACGTTACAATATCAGTTGACCGTAGCAATTCTAGAAAAAACAGGAAAAGGAACAGGATACGGTGAAATTCGCCATAGTAACTGTCAAGAGCTTTTACAAAAATATTCATCCACCTCGATGCACGTGGTTAAAGTTCATCAGTTTCGACATCTAAAAGGAGTCGGAAAAGCGATCGCCGAGCAACAAGCAAAAGGAATTTATAGTTATCGAGATATTCGAGATGTTACGGTTTCTTTGATGAAAATGAGAAAAGCAAACTTTGAAAAATTGATGTTTGAAACGGGAGAAATAAAAGAGTGTATTAGAGATTTTTATAATTGGACTAATCTCGATAATATGTTAATTTCTCGTTATGAGGTAATGGTTAATAATTTACCCCAAGAAGTTGTAAAAATTGCTCAACATCTGAATATAGATATTTCTCAAGAAGATGCTCAAGAAATTGCTGCTCACTATAGTATTGAACAGCAAAAAAAGAGAATTAAACAATGGAAGAACAGTAAAGTTAATGAGAAGTTATATGATCCCAAAAGTTTACTTCATGGTAATCATATTAGTTCGGGTCAACAGAATCAATGGAATAAGGTTTTAACTCCCATTCAAGTCGCTTATTTAGAGTCAATTAGCAAAGATTGGTTATCGTTAGTTGATTATCCCTTAACCCAACCCCTTCCGATACAGTGGTTAAGTCAACTAACCTATTCTAAATATACCATTGAAAGGAAAATTAATAACCTTAAAAAAGTTTAATAGAGAAAATTACTTAGTTATCTTAGGAAGATATTTAATAATTTTTTCTGCTCTTTTTTCCCAAGAAAAATTCTTACTGTAACTCATATTTTCCTCATATCCTCCTATTTTTCTCGGATAAGTTTCTAAACATTTTTGAATAGCATCAGCAAAAATAGTCGGATCATCAGGTTCACACCAAATCCCAATAGGAACCGTCTTTTTAAAAGACATTAATGGTGCAATTTCTGTCGCTACAATAGGGGTTCCTGATGCTAAATATTGGAAAAATTTAACAGGGTTTGTAAAACTTGCTGACTTACCAGACAGATGAGGATGGGCTAAAATATCGGCAGCTTGGAATAAACTAATTAAACGGGAGCGCGGCATAACCCAACCCAAAAAATTAATATTATTAACTTGTTTTTCTTGAGCTAATTGTTGATAATGTTTAACTTGTTCTTCTGTTCCTCCTGTAACAGCAAACTGAAGATTAGGCAATTTGTAAGCTACATCAATTAATAAATCAACACCCTTAAAAGGATACAAAGCACCAGAATAAATTATTAAATATTTACGGTTATTTTTTAATAATTCACTGCGCCATTTTTGAGCATCTTCAGGATACCTTTGCAAAAAAGATTGATTAAACCCATTATCTAACCAAATTGCTTTTTCTGAGGGTATTCCAGCTTCAATCATACTTTGTCGAATAATTTCAGATTGAGTAATAACCACTCTAAAATGAGGATCGGTAACAATATCTTGCTCAAAGGTTTTTTCTGCAAAATAATGACGCTCAAAAATCGTTGGAATTTTGTTTTTTACAGCAGCTTTAGCAAAATTCCAATCTCTGGTATGAACCGCTTGAATTTTATTCCTTAGATGGATAGGCAGATAATATTTACAGACTAAACTACTCACATTAAAACGATTAATTCCTTTTTCAATCAGCGAAGGAATAGATAAACCTAACACCCGCAATTGATTCTGAACATCATAAAAATCAATAAATTCTTGCTCAGGTTTTTCAGGCTGAAAAGGAAAAAATACAGGGAACAAATTCAAAGAATTAGTTGTTTTTTTAGGATAGGCTAAAATACCAGAGTAACCTAAATTGGCCACAGCATTAGCACACATCACATCGTGAATTTCATGGGCAGAATCAGGTTGTTGAGACAGTTGACTATATACTAAATAATGTTTCATAAGTGATGATTTAATATTTGACAGTAATTATCAATGGATAATGGATAATTAATTAATTCCCTTGAAAACATCTCCTTCTTGGTGCAGTTCCTCTTTGATGGAAACTACCAAGACCGAACTGCACCGCTACATTCGGATTGTGAATCCGAATGTAGCGGTGCGACCCCGGTGCAACGCACAGCACCTAGGGAACGCGCACCAAGAAAAGACGCACTCAAGACAGACATTCATTATTCATTGCTTTCAATCCTTTTCCCTTTTAGGGAGAGGTAATTATCCATTGTCCATTATCCATTATTGAAACGCCATAAGGGATTAGACCGTGGAACCATAAATGAGAAGCTACCGTATCCAGAGACTCTTTATGGATGCTCAACGATCTGCTAACAATTTGTAACATAACGCTTATTCTAGGGAGTCAAGAGGCTTATGATGATGAAGTCCACAGTCATGTCAAGACAAGACAACTTTTGTGGCTTAGGCTTTACTCAAGCTTTCAAGCTAGAGTAATATATCATCCATGTACCACTGATTTTCCTATCTTGTGTACAACAAACTTAGTCTTTTGTAACAAAAGGAAACAATACTTATGAAACGATTGTTCGCATTAATTCTCATTGCAGCCCTCTGGTTTAGCTTTGCTCCCACTGCAACGGCTGCTTATGATAATTTAACCCCTTGTAGTGAAAACCCTGCTTATCAACAAAAATCCAAAAATTTCCTCAATACCACCGATGATCCTCAGTCTGGACAAAAACGTGCTGAACTTTATGCAGAAGCATTATGTGGTCCTGAAGGCTACCCTCACTTAGTGGTAGATGGGAACTTCAGTCACGTTGGGGACTTTACCATTCCTGGTATTATGTTCCTTTACATCGCTGGTTGGATCGGTTGGGTTGGCCGTGCCTACTTAATTGCTATCCGCGATGACAAAAACTCTGAAGAGAAAGAGATCATTATCGACGTTCCTCTAGCGATCGGCAAAATGTTAACAGGGTTTATGTGGCCTTTAGCTGCCTTTGGGGAATTAACCTCTGGGAAATTAACCGCTAAAGATAGCGAAATTAACGTATCCCCTCGTTAATCAAACACCATTTGTACTTTTTTCATTGATCATTAATTGTTTGGAGAACTAATTCATGGAAGATTTGACAAAGTTTTTATCTACTGCCCCTGTTTTAATTATGGCATTGTTAACCTTTACTGCAGGGATTTTAATTGAGTTCAATCGTTTCTTTCCTGATCTTCTTTTCCATCCTTTAGGATAGAAGATTCATTGACGATTCTCGTCATTAATTATTAATTGTTATTAGAGGTTGAAAAAGTTTAGCTTTTTCAACCTCTTTTTTATGAATTATTCAATAAAAATTAATTTGACAAATAGAAACAATTGTGACCTTGACAATTATTTAAAATTATGTAAAGAAAATAAGCTGAAGTTCACCTGAGTCAAGTATGATCAAAGGAAATTAAAGCAATAAGAGGATCGCTGGAAAATTATTGTTGGAACTATTCATGATGTAGATGCTGTTTCTTAACGGTATATCAAGTGTAATTTTTGTCTTGAAACTTTCTACAATTTAATCTAAAAAATGAGGTTCATTTTATGTCTTACCTAGAAAGATACGATAGCATTCCTTCTGAAAATGTTGCTGACAAAGTCAAGGTTGTTAATCAAGGAGTTTGGACTGATTGGACAGGATTATTTAAAGAACTGAGAGAAAGTCGTCCTATTTTTATAACCCCTAAATTTATTTTAGTAAGTTTATTTCCCGATGTTCAAGAAGTATTATCTCGCTCAGAATTCTTCTCTGTGAGACCTTTTGCTCCCAAAATGGACCCCGTTTTTGGTCCTTGTATGTTAGCAAGAGATAACTCGGAACCTAACTGGCGGGAAAAATCTATTATGAGGTCAGTATTACCTTTAGAAGATTTACCAAAAGTCAGAAAAATGGCAGGGGAAATTGCAAAATCTGCCTTAGATAAATCCGCACCCAACAAAAAAATAGAAGTCGTTCATGACTTAGCAAAATTCGTTCCCATCCGACTCTGTGGTGATTATTTTGGCTTTCCTGGACCTGACTTACCAACCAGGTATCGTTGGGCAAAAACAACCCAAGACGATATGTTTAGAAACTTGACAAATGATCCTAAAGTCCATGAAGCTTCGGTTCAATCAAGTAACGAAATGCGAGCTTATTTGACGGATTTATTTGAAGAGAAAAAACCCAAGGAAGCCGAAAAACCTACCAACTTTTTCACTTATCTATCCGAGTTTTTCCAACCCCAAACAAGCAACGACAATAATACTGCACCTGGAGACATTTTTACACGGTTAGCTCATCTTAAATTTCCTGCCGATATTCCCTTCTCGAAAGAGAGAATTATTGCCCACATGATGATTTTTCTAGTGGGTAGTATTGAAGGAACCACACAAGTGATTACTCAAGCCATCGAACAATTCCTCAAACGTCCTGAAATCTATAAAAAAGCCTTAGAAGCAGCTAAAGCTAACGATGACGAGACTTTTGATAAATATGTTTGCGAAGCCATCCGTTTTAATCCTTTTAGTCCTTTTCTCGTTCGTTTTTGCGAAGCAGATTACACCCTCGCCGCAGGAACACCCAGAGAAACCTTAATTCCTGCCAGAAGTGTTGTTTTAGCTGGTGTGGGTTCAGCTATGTTTGACCCGGCTGTAGTTAAAAATCCTGATGAGTTTTCCATTGACCGTCCTCAGTATAACTATATGCACTTTGGTTATGGCAGTCATACTTGTCTGGGAGAACATATTGCAGGGGTTGTGGTCCCCGAAGTGGTCAAACAAATCATCTTACGGCCAGGGTTAAGATTTCTTCCTGGAGAAGAAGGAAAAGTTAACTATAAAGGATACATTCCCGCTAGTTTTGTGGTGGCCTATGACGAGTAAAATTCTGGTTTTTCCTCTCCTCATCTTTTCTTAACGTCCACCTCTGTTTAAGCCATTCCATTCATTTACAAGGAGTCACGATTATGTCAGATAAAATCAACAAAATTCTCGGTGAATTTAAACAAGTTCTAGGTATTAAAGTCGCCGATAGTGCCATCGGTGAAGGGAAAGCTAAAAAGAAAGCCAAAAAAAGCATTGTTCAACGTCAAGAACCCAAGTTTGATAAACCTCTGGATCAGTTACGAAAAGTAACTGGAAAATTAGTATTTAGTGATACCAATAAACCTTTACACAACATGGTTATTGAATTATGGGATAGAGATATTGGTCGTCCAGGGGATTTTTTAGGCACAGGAATAAGCGATGCTAATGGTAACTTTGAAATCTATTATGATCCCTCTCAATCAGGGTTTTTCGACACCCCAGACTTAGAACTAAGATTACTGGACAGTAAAATTAGTTTTGATCAGGAGAATGAACCAGTTCCTGTTTATCGTATTGCTTATATTATTAAAGGTCCTGATAATGTTAAGGAAAAAGAGTATGATTTTGGAACTTGTAGCGTTCCCTATTGGATTTATAAACCAGATAGTTCTTTTGCTCGTCTCTTTTTCAGTGAATTGGAAGGCACACCCGATGATTATTCCGTGGGTCGTACCCTTGCTGGATATGATGCTGCGAGTGGTTTAGTTCCTATTAAAGCGAAGCACGTTATTACTCATACCCTCAACCCCAATGAACTCACTTTATCAGAAATTCAAGACGCTTATCCCCCTAACTTGACCATAAAATTAGATCAAGAAAACCCAGGTTATAGTCGTAGTGATGAATATTTTGTGTCACGGGTTATTAATGGGATGAACTGCCGTACATTGAAGCGAAATAAGCAAAATCCTAATCTCTTTAAAACAGAATTTAATTGGGATGACTACGAAAAAGATGATGACCACGATCTTAATAATGTGGAAGCCTTTTTTGAATTAAAAGGGGATAATTTAGTTCCCACCGCTATCAAAATTCAAAGTCGTTATCCTGATTCCATTGCCCCCCATTCTCCCTTAAAAGACGCTGTTACCTATACTCCCAATGATGGGGAAAAATGGCAACAAGCGAAACGCATTTATCGGACCAATAGTTTCTTTGCAGCAGAAATGATTGAGCATTATATTAAAGCTCATTTACAAATGGAACAATATACCATTCCTGCTTTTCGTAACTTACGTAAGAATCCTATTCGTTTACTATTAACCCCTCATATCAAAAGCTTGGTTAATATTAATCAACGGGCCGATGAAGTGTTAGTTTCCCCCACCGTAGGTTTAGTAACCACCAATGGACCATTAACCCCTGCTTCAGTGGTACAAATTTGTCAAGAAAGTATGGGAACTTTTGACTGGAAAGGGTGGAAACCCCGTCAACCCCTTTGTGAATCCCATACTTTTGCCAAAATTGCTAATCTTTATTGGCAGGTTTTAACAGACTATATTGACGACTTTTTTGAAGAGTATCAAGAAGATATCCTCAAAGAATGGGTAGAAATTCATCGCTTTTCTGATGATATCGTTGAACATAGTGTTGCTTATGAACCTCATCAACCTTGTGACTCAGCACCCGATCCTGATTATGATTGGTATGATTACAATGAGTTTGATAAGCCAGATATTCCCAGACCAACGGTTAATGGTACGGTGAAAGCGACACGAGCAATCACCACATCAGATGACCCCAACGAAACAGATATTCAAAATTTAAAAGAATTATGTCGTTATGTGATTTATCACATCACTTTATGGCATTCTTGGGTTAATGATTCTCAAGCAGATGAAGGAGGGGAAATTTTCTATAGTTCCCTAGCTCTCCGTAATGGGAGTTTTGGTAGTGAAGAGGATGCCAAGATTGCTCCCCCTATTTTAGAAACTACCAATCTCATCTATATGGTCAATGTTCTGACAGCCATTAAATATGGCTATATTCTCAAAAATGAAGATGACGATATCCCAGAAGCATTCAGAACAACTTTGTCCAGTTACAAAGATCAGTTTGCTGATTTGAACTACGATATCGGTAATATCAGAGCCTTGATCAACATCTAAATCTAATTCACCCTTTCTTTGCTCGCAAGAAATCAGCAAATTGATGTGTGTAGGAAGAATTGATAAATTCTTCCTACTCATACATAAAGTTTCTAGAAATGCCAAAATTAAGAGAGCAAAAAGATGTCGAGTAAGTCTCAAGATGCTTTTCAATGGACTAAGCCAGAACTACGTTCTCCTGGCGCACCTCCCTATGTTGTTGGCCTTCCTAAAGGACAGGGATTTAGTCTGTTTAAGATTTTCTGTTTTGATTTGACAGCCCTTAAATCTGCTTTGATTTTAATTATTACTCAACTATTTCATGTTGTGGGTTATTTGCTCACAAAATGGGAATTTAAGGGAGTTGCTGATTTAGGTTTAGGGGAAGTTTTAAAAGGTGCTGATAAGTGGAATGCACTAAGCGATTTATTCCAATTTGTCAAATGGCCCATATTACCTAAACCTTTAGTAGCTGATATTTGGGAAGAGGAGGTGGAGTTTGGTCGCCAATTTTTGCAAGGTCTTAATCCTGTTTTGATCAGACAATGTACAGCAGCAGATATTGCACTTGACAGTAAGTTTCCTGTAACTGAAGCTCATCTTCAACCCTATTTAGGAGATGATTTTTCTTTGAAATCCGCTTTAGAGGCAAAGAAACTCTATCTGGTAGATTATGAAATCTTTGACGATATTATTAAGCCAACTCAAGAAGATCAATTAGGACGTTATAGTTGTTCTCCTTTATGTTTATTGTATCTCAATGAAAAGGAAGACTTACTGCCTGTTGCTATCAAAATCAAGCAAACATACAATAAAGAAAAGGATATCTATCCTGAAATCTTTACCCCTAAATCATCTAAAACTGAATGGAAAGCAGCTAAATTAGTAGTTTCTACCACTGATATTGCTTATCAAGGAATTATTGCTCATTTACTGGATACCCATTTAGTCATCGAAGTTTGTAGCGTTAGTACCTATCGAACCTTATCTCCCGATCACACTCTTTTTAAACTGTTGACACCCCACTTTTTTAATACATTAGCTATTAATTATATGGCTCGTTCTACCTTTTTAGGAAGAGGGGGATTTTTTGATGCGACGGGTGCTTTAGGCTATACTAGCTCCAATGAATTATTAAGTCGAGCTTATTGGGGTAAAGGGTTAGACAATCTGGGGACACCCTATAAAGGTGAACCTTGGCAATTCTACAAAAAAGCGTTACCCTATGATTTACACTCCCGTAACGTGAAACACTTACATAACTATTACTATAAAGATGATGCTTTATTGATGTGGGATGCTACGAAAAAGTATGTTAGTGATGTGATTAAAAATCACTACAAAGATAACCAAGCAGTTGAAAATGACGACCAATTACAAGCTTGGAAAAATGAATTAATTGCTGATGATGGAGGAACCATTAAAGGTTTACTTCCTCCAGATAAAGCTGATCAACTAACAGGAAAACTCAATAATGTTGACGATCTCATTGAGATTTTGACTACTATAATTTTCCTAGCAACCACTCAACACGCTGCGGTCAACTTTGGACAGTATGATTATGGTGCATGGGTAGCAAATAGACCTTTTGCATTATACAAACCTTTCTCTTCTCTTTATAGTGTTGAGAGTGAAGAAAAAAAAGAAGAAATGTTGTTAACATGGTTACCAGGACGAGAACAAACCATTAAGCAAATCGTTTTGGTTAAAATCTTAACCATACTTCCTCCTATTACTAGCAAGAGTCTTTTAACTCTACCTAATCCTTTCAAAGAAGAGGGTGATAGACAAGCATTTAAAGACTTTCAGAAGCGTTTAAAAGAGATTGAATCTCAACTCAAAAAACGTAACAACAAACTCAAAAAAGAAGGCAAAACTCCTTATGTTTATTTAGAACCTTCTCGTATTCCTCAAAGTATCGCTATTTAGTTGGTTTAATTATTAATACTTTTTAAAGTAGGCGAGTTAATTTCGCCTATTTTTTTGATATGATGCGATCTGTAACGCAATAAGAAAAAAGGCGATCATTTAGAAATTTTTGTTAATCAAGGAGTCGTCCAACTCAGATCAGAGGTGAAATTTAAAGGTTGATTGCTGATAGGATGAACGAAAGAAACCTGATAAGAATGAAGAAAATAACCACAGTCTCCAGGAACAGTCATTTTTCCTTCTTCATCATTTTTACTAACTTTAGGGAGTCCTCCAATAGTATATAAAGGATCACCCAATAAAGGATAGCCAATACTTGCTAAATGAATTCTAATCTGATGAGGACGACCCGTTAATATTTTTACTTCTAACAATGTCTTATCAGACATTCTTTTTAAGACTTGACACTCACTATAAGAACATTTTCCATCAGCTTTAGCTCCATAAATATAACCTAAGACGGGATGAGAAATCTTGCCAATAGGATAATCAATAATAAATTCATCGGGAAGATTACTTTTCCCTATCAAAGTTCGATAGACTTTTTTGATTTTATGTTCTCGCATTTGTTGAGTTAAATGGGAACGACTAAAAGATGATCTTCCGATTAACATTAATCCTGATGTTCCTCTACCCAAACGATGAATCGGAACAGGTTTATCTTTAGGATACCGTTTTTTTAACTGCCATAATAAAGTATGTTCTAAAAAACCTCCCCCTGGTAAAACAGGAAGTCCCGAAGGTTTATTAATTACTAATATATACTCATCTTTATAAACAATATTAAAATCTAAAGGAACTTCCCCTTCTTCCCAAGGAGGACGATGATAACTTAACCGTTGTCCTGTTTGTAAAATAGTATCAGCAGTAGTAATGTTATTATTAAGGAGAATTTGACCGGCTCTAATTCGTTCTAACCATTCTTTATAACTCGAATGATGATAGTTGTTACTATAATATTCAATAACAGTTAATCCTGCATTCTTGGGTTTAATTTGCTCTCGATAAATCCAGCCTTGATTCATTATTGTATATCTCAACAAAAAGTGGGCAATTATTGACTCAAAGAAAAACTCTTTAAGTCTCTTCCGATTGCCCACACTCAAAAAATTAATTAGTTTGTTTAAGAGATTGTTTGTTAACGGAACATTAAAAACCAGTTTTGTAGGGTGGGTAATGTAGGGGTCAACGGCCGTTGACCCCTACTTGATGGATAGTGCAGATAAACCTCTTTTATGCCCACCGAACCCGTCTTAATATTTTGTTGATAAACAGTCTCTAAGAAGGTTTTGTTCGTCTTGTGGGGTCGTGATGAACTTGAGGAAACCCAAGGGGTTTTACTTGTTGATGTTTACGAACTTCTTCAAGTCCTTTTAAATCCGTATAATCAACCCAGTGAATACAATCAACCGGACAAGTATCTATGGCCTCTTGAATGGTATCCTCTTGATCGCCATCCTGATTATAAACCCGCGATCGCCCATAATCAGCCTCAATATAAAAGGTATTAGGAGCGACGTGCGCGCAGTGTTTACAACCAATACAAGTAACTTCATCGACGTAAACTCCTCTCTGTCGGAGTTCACCCCCTAGTTCTGGCTCAAACCCCGTTCTATCAGGATTATCTCGAAAGATCCCCCCTAGTTCCGGTTCTAACCCGGAACGGTCGGGGGTGGCTGAAAAATCAGTCATTACGCACTCCAGCGTTGAACAACAAGGCGAATAGAACCGTCTTCATTCTTTTGTTGTTGGGCAACTTGGAACCCTTGTTTATTAGACTCCTCCAGGATGGTATGTAAGGCATAACCTTGAGTCACTTTTTTGAGAAATCCGTCAACTGATAGGGGTTGCTGCCAATATTGTAAATCAGCAACTAATTCATATTGACTCCCATTCCAGCTAAAACCAATGTCATAGTTATTCTCTTGTTCAACCACAACTTCGGCGGTACGGGTTTGCCCTTGATACCCTCTAACGGTATGAGGACCTTCTTTCCAATCAATTCCCATGTCATTCAGGGCTGCTTTGAGAGAAGATAGATTACGAATCTGGGTTTTAATGTTACTAAAATGTGACATATTCTCTGTGATTTAAAACGTTAAACAAGGTTGGACAATCAAGAAAGAATCAACCCTTACCAATCGCTAAAAGACGCTTTATTAGTCGCTTCTGTCGATTGATTAACTGGTTGAGCGTAGTATTGGGAAGTCTTTTCTACAGAAACGACTCGCCCCAATTGTGCTTCGATCGCTTTGGTTACCTCTTGACAAGAGGAACCTATTATGCCTGTCACGGTTTCTTTGACGCGGCCATCAGGGTAGATGATGAATTCTAGGGTTTCCATGTTCATGGTTGATTCTAGAATAGGAGTGTATAGGAGGGACAAACAGGGATTTTCTCCCAAAAAGATTAATTTTGCCCATTCTAATCAAGATTTATATCTTGATTAACCGTAGCATTATTAATCAAATTTTAGCAAAAGTTAACATTTTATTAGTAAGCTACTCTAATTATTGTAAGTTTCCCTTAACCTTCCGAGAAAAGTCAAGGGAGAATTTTTGGCAAGAAGCAGAACTTAACAAAAATATACACTAAAGTCGCAACTATTCGAGACTGCGGGGGTCTAACGCATCTCGTAGGCCATCTCCGAGTAAATTAAAAGAAAGAACCGTTAAAATAATCAGGAGTGCCGGCGGCCAAATTAACCAGGGTTGTAGAACTAAAATAGAGGCATTGGTAGAAACAGACAGTAAATTTCCCCAACTGGGATCAGGTTGTTGAATACCCAAACCAATGAGACTTAAAACAGATTCAGAGATAATGAACCCAGGAACTGCTAAAGTGGCCGAAATAATGATATAAGTTGCGGTTTGGGGAAGGACATGACGAACAATAATCCGCCAAGGGGTTGCTCCCATGGCCTTAGCTGCTTGGATAAACTCTTGTTCTTTCAGGGAAAGCACCTGACCTCGGACCACCCTAGCGAGTCCTGACCAACCAATTAAAGAAGTGATTAAAACAATTAATAAAAATCGTTGCGCACTGGTTAAACTAGAGGGGAGGATAGCTGCTAAAGCCACTAAGAGATAAAGACCAGGAATGGTCATCAATACTTCCACCAGACGCATTAAAACTGCATCAATCCAACCGCCAAAATAGCCAGAAATACCGCCCACCATCATCCCTAAGGGGAAAGAGACGAGAATACCCACTAAGCCAATAAATAGGCTAATTCGTCCCCCAAATAGTAAACGACTGAACTGATCCCTTGCTTGTTCATCCGTTCCCAAGAGATTCAGTTTACCTGGTCCAATGGTTCCGATGAGATGGCGATCGAGAGGAATCCCGGAAAAGAGTTTTACTTCTTCAAAAGAAGGGGGTAAAGGGAGACTAATTTGAAATAATTGATAAGTGTCACCTTTAACCAGGAAACGCATCGGTGAGGGATTATCAAAATCCACATTTAAACTGCGTTTTCCTGTTTCTATATCCGTGGGACTTTGAGTTGTGGGATAAACATGGGGTCCAATAAATTGACCCTCTTGATTTTGCCAATAAATCTGAGTTGGGGGAAGTAAAGACCCATCTGCTTGGGATGAATAAGGATCATAAGGGGAAACAAAATCAGCAGCAATAACCGCCACATAAAAAATGAGCAGTAAAATTGCCCCAAAACGAGCTAAAGGATTATCTTGAAGTTTTTGCCACCAGTTCATAATTTAAACTTAGGATTCATATAACACTACCAAGAAAGAGTATAGGTTGAGACTCCCTGCAATAAATTGACAGGGATTCTAGAGGTTATCTAAACAGGGGATAAATCCACCTGTTTAGACATTACCCTAGTTAGGGGGATTCCCATTTACCCCATCCTTTAAACCACCTCT
>JBFRWG010000017.1:0-61178 GCA_051439445.1 Crocosphaera sp. | reverse complement strand
GCATAAATCTCTGTCTCAAAAACAACTTCTGTGCGATAGCGCGCCCTACGTAGTGAGGAACTTCTGACTTCGTTAAATCCGTCTAACCCACCCTACTGGACTGTTTCAGCTAAAATGTCGTAATAGGAATGTGAGCATCTTGCTCACTAACTGAAAAAATAGCAAGCAAGATGCTTGCACTCCGTGACATCTAATGCACGCTCATTAACTGAAATAGTCCACTACTGGAGTGAGCAGCAAAACGTAATAAATCGGAATTAATGGTAATATTACGCCTGTCTTTTGGTTACTTCTCAGTGTGAGTGAGTTGAAGTCATAACGAATGAGGGGCTTTCTGCTTCAAATCTATCTAAACTACTAAGGTTTCACTCTTAACCTTTGCTCCGCTTTTGCTCTGTCGATCCTTTTCCAAAAGCGAAGGAACATTATTAGCAACAATGTTCTACCAGTAAGGATGCCTCCCCTACTAAGGTGAAGAATTACCTCATAAGAGGCAACCTGCGAGACATCCTCTATATTTGTCTTGCCAGCTATTCCCTTTCGCGTCAAGAAAGAACAACGGTGTCTGATTTATGGTATTTTACTGCCAAATGCTACTAATTTTTGCTACTAAATGGCCAGACTTCGTTAAAGCGCGGGGAGGATGCAAAAATATGGGAAACTTTAAAAAATTCAACTGAGAAACAGAATATGACTCTTCAAAAATGGCAAATCTTACAATCTAACTTTGTTATTAATAATCAATGGTGTTGTGTTCGACAAGATCAAGTCAAGCTTCCCAATGGAACCATTATTGATGACTATTTTGTTAATGTTCGTCCTGAAATTGCTTTGATATTACCCATTACTTCCAATCAAGAAATCGTCTTTGTTCGTCAATATCGTCATGGAGTTCAAGACATTTTGTTGGAACTTCCTGCAGGAGCCTTTACTCCCAAAAAAGAAGACAGTTTAACCGCAGCAAAACGAGAATTAGAAGAAGAAACTGGTTATATTGCTCAAGAATTAATTTTCATGAAAACTATCTATGATAATCCTGTTAAAGATGACAATAAAATCCATATTTTTTTAGGTTTAGATGTTGAAAAAAAAGGTACAATCAACTTAGATATTACAGAAGAAATTGAAGTTTTTCTGATTCCTATGAAAGATGTTATCACTAAAATTATGACAGAAGAAATTTGTGTTGCTGGTACGATCTCTACTATTTTTATGGGACTAGAATTTCTCAAAAATATGCCAAATATCAACCAATATCTGGACTTATAAGGTGTAGAAAAATAGTTAAATAACCCTTTTTATCAATCAATTCTAAGCTTTATAGTTGGTGTTTGATTGATTATGTATTATAGTTTAAATTAATCAAATATGTCTCAAGAAACTTGGTTAGGAATTGATCCAGGAATTGCCATAATTGGTTGGGCAATCTTACAAAAAAATGCTCCCAAAATCCCCATAATTATTGATTACGGCATTATCGAAACCAATAAACAATTATCTACCCCCCAAAGACTATTAGAAATCAAACAAGACTTAAAAGAATTATTAACAGAATTTAACCCCCAAGGTATTGCCATAGAAATGCCCTTTTTTAACCGAACCATTAAAGCCGCAGGGGGCGTTATGCAAGCGTTAGGCGTTATCAATTTAGTTTGCTATCAACACAGTAAAATTGAGCCGATTTTTCTTCATCAAGCTAGTTGGAAATGTCATCTAGGAGATGGAAAAGCTAATAAAAAAGAAGTCGCTCAAATGATCACCACCTTGTTTAATTTGGAACAGTTACCCATCGATGATAGTGTTGATGCGATCGCCATTGCCTATGCCGGCTTATGTGGTTTGAGAAACAATATTTAACATTTAATTCTGTTTCAGACAATAAATAAGGTATCATCAGCAGCCTGACAAAAAAGGTGATTAAGAAAGAAATTAAGAGTTGTCGGCTTGATCAATCCTTGTGCAACAGCAATCTCTCCAAAGCGCATTTCCAGTTGTTTTTGTTGGGATAAAATATGTTCAATGTCTTCTTTCTTGAGTAAACCAGCTTGTTTTAAATATTCTCCAAGGGGATATTGAGGTTCTTGTTTGAGATAAGTTGCCCAATCTTCTGCAAAAAAATCTACAGTTTCTTGTTTTAACCATCCTCGTAAAGCGATGATTTCCCCTATCCGATAACTACTATAGTGTAATTGATCTTGTAAAACGGTTTGTAATTGTGATTCTGTGAGTAAATCAGCTTCTCGCAAAACTTCCCCTAACAAAGGATTCCAATAGGTATTAGGAATAACAATATGAGGAGCCGAAATCATGATATTAGTCTTAACCTTTATCATCGATAATTCCCAAGACAATAATTAAAAATAGATTTGCACACCATCATAATCCAATTCTTCTAAAATGGCTGTGATCGAAATTACCTGAACTGACATCCTCCCAGACCAAATCACAGATTATGGTGTGGGCTTCCCATGTTTAGATAATATGAAATCTGCTTAATTAACCATCATTAAAATCATGAGTGCAAACCACTCCCCCTCTGCTCCCTGGAGCCTCCTCTGCTCCCCCTGCTCACTGCATAAAAATGTAGTGTTCAAACGGATTTCATATAATACCAATTTCTCTTAGTCTGACTACACATTCTCGTAGGGGTCAACGGCCGTTGACCCCTAAAACATTTATATCTGTAGTCTAAGTTTTTGAAATTGGTATAACTTCTAGAATCCTGTCGATTGATCGAAAATAATTGGGTCTAAAACCCCGCCTTTTACGGAACCCACAGTTTTTGAAACGGAGCATAAATCTCCGTTTCAAAAACAACTTCTGATTTCTGACTTCGTTAACGCACGGACTCAACTCAACCAATTAGGTTGGGGCAAGCTGAAATGTTCTTGCAGCATCATCTCAGATGTCTCCAATGCTCCTTCGACCCAACCCTGGGAGTCTGAGTAGGCTTCTCCACAGATGTATACTGGTACATTTTCTACAGGTTGAATCATCTGAGGAATGATTTCCCAGCTTTTTGCGTGAATTTTCCAAAGATTGTATCCACCTCCATAGGGATCAGTCCCCCAGTCCATATAGGCAGCGTCATAGGGTTGGGGAATATATTCTAAGTCATGAATATCTTGAAGTTGTCGTTGCAGTTCATTAATGATGGCCGCAGGAGCTTTATACTTTCTCCACCTTTGATCTTCGATGGCATTACTCATGTCAGCTTTAGGTTGGAAAAGCCTATAATCCTTTTCTTCCAACATCTCCTTCTCTCTTCGCATTCCGATCCAGAAATTGATGGAGCGACCATCATCGTAGCTTGCCATCATCAGGGAATTGCGGTTGCTCTTGTCAGCACCACATTGATCTCCTTGAGTACCAAAATAGTAACATTGGCGAACTGGGAGATCTGTATTAGATTTCCCCTTGTTAACGCCGGCTGCTTGCCACCATGGGTAGTCATAGGCGAGAAAAATTTTGAGCAGAGGTTTGGGGGTAACACTACGGATCATTTGATGGACCTTCTCATTTGATGAGTTGAGGACCGGACCAGTTTGTTGGAGAAGTTCTAGGGAACGACGTGGCATGGCCAAAATCAGCCGCCGACACTGAACAGTCTTGCCGTTGTTGAAAAGCAGTTCTATCCCTTGAGTATCATCAGGTAGAGTAACCTGTTGAAAGGCTCTCAACTCATGATTCATCTCTATGTCGCCACCAGCCTCAATAAACTCTTCCTTAAGCCTCAAGGGGACAGATTGAAACCCATCAACAAAGCCAATGTATTTAGCCTGTGGTCCAAAATCAGCGAGATACCAAGGGATAGCATCAGCAGCATTCCAGTTACTCAAGGTTGTATCATAACCTCCTGCCTGACGGATAAATTCATAGGCTTCACTACTCATCACTCGGTTAAGGACATTCCAAAAACCCTGTTGATAAAGTTTTCTCCCATCAAACTCAGCAGTCTTTTTCTTTTCGAGCAACTCCGAGTAAGACATTTTCAGTGCGCCGGGTACGATTTGATCGATAGCTTCAGCAATTAGGGTGCCAACGGTTTTACCCCTTTCTTGCCAATTAAGATGATAAGGCAGTTTTTCAGGGTTAGATAAATCCTCATTGCGTAGGTTTATCCCTCGTAAATAGGCAATATTTTGAGGACTATCCACTGGAAAATCATAGGTTTTCAGTTTTAACTTATTTTCCACTAGGGAACGGACAATTCTCTGATTCGATAAATAGCGCATACCTCCCAGTTCTGCCCGCAGGCTCGGCATTCCTGGAGGGGTCACCGATAATAAACGCCCACCAATGCGCTCACTGCGCTCAAACAAGCTGACCTTAAGTTTACCATCAGGACGTTGCACTGCCCATGCTTTGAGCAATTCTGATTGATTGGGTGGGGACTCTCTGAGCCGCCAACCACTGTAAACCCCTGAAACACCACCACCCACAATAGCAACATCCAACATCTGGTCAGTGGTGTATGTGTCTTTAGCTTCCATTAATTTATTCCTCTTATTCTCTTAGTTATAAATGTGTTACGTGTCAGATAATTCAACGATCAACTTGATTTCCACCGCTATATTAAAGGGCAACTCTGGTACTCCCATTGCCATACGACTGTGTTTTCCGAGATCACCAAAAATCTCAACTAAACATTGAGAACCACCGTTGATAACTTCAGACTGCTGGGTAAAATTGGAAGCACTATTAACGACACCAAACAAGTCGATGACCCTGATAACTTTATCTAAGCTACCTAAACTTTGTCTTAAACTCTGAAGTAAATTCAAAGTCGTTAGCCGTGCAGCAGCAACCCCTTCACCCAGCGTCAAATCCTTACCTACTTTGCCGACATAGCGAAACTCAGTCCCCCATTGGGGAGCGTGTCCCGCCGAAAAATAAAGGTTTCCCGTCTTACGCCACAAAACAAAGTCTAGATTGGGGGGTAACTGAGGTAACGGCGGAAGTTCGTCCCCCAGTTTTAAAAATTTTTCATCAAAAACCATAGTTCTAATCGGGAATTAGGATTCAGTAACAGCGAAAAAATTCGCTGCATAGGACTACGCATTTTGGTTAGAACATTAACAAACCCTGAAACTCTTTTCTGGCCTACTTTTGACTTTTGCGTAGTGGTATAGCCTCTTAGTTAACGTGAGTTCGGGGTTCGGAGTTGAAACATTTTTAACGAAAGAATCAGGGTTTCGAGTTAACGATGTGACTCTTAAACCATCGATTTCATGTTCTGTCGAACTCACGTTTAGTTAGGAACCAAAGAGCCAATAGCGACTGGATAGTCCTTTTTAGGAATAACCACTTGAACTAGAGTAAGCTGTTGAGGATTCTGGTTGGCAATCTCCTCAAGTGCCTCATCCAACTCTTGACGAGTCGCAACTTTATAACTGACACCGCCGAAAACTTCCGTGAGTTTCGTGTATTCCCAATGATGAAGGATGTTATATTCGTCGAGGGGTCCTGGATTCTCAGCAGCAAAATATTCAGGATTAATTAACATCTGCTCAATGCCATAGATAGAATTATCCATGAGTAAGATGATGGGATTGTGATGGAGTCGAACGTGATTGGAGAGAGCTTGACAGGTTTGTTGAAAAGCTCCATCACCAACTAACACAATCGGTCTTTTATCAGGAAGTGCTGCCTTAACGCCCATCACTGCAGGGACTGAATAGCCAATAGCCAGCCAGGATGACTGGGAGAAAAAGGTACTTCGCTCTCTCATTTGCAAAGTATTAGCGCAGAAAAGACAAAAACCTGAATCAGAAACGACAACATAGGGACTTTGCTCCGAACCGTGGTTGATAAAATGATTAACAGACTCGAAGACAGTATCAAAAGTTAGTGTATCTGTAGCTACAAGTTGAGCAGAGGTATAATTAGGGGCGAGGGCTGTATAGGGTTCGTACATTTTCTGGCTGCGAGCATTGGTCAACTTGGCTGTCAGTTTAGAGATAAAATCCCCAAGTCTGATATCAGGAAAATACTGACTACCCACTTTAACCCCATCATTAGTGGCGATAACCAACTTCTCTCCCCAGATAACAGCCCCTCCAAGGTTCCAAGCGGTCGTCCAAACGCCAACACCAATTTGACAACCTGCATTTTCAAAGAACTCTTTGGCTTTGATAACGGAACGATCTCCGTTATAAACTCCTCGGAATAGGGGGTGTTTTTCCGAAAGGATAGATTTGCCCATAGCGGTTGTCATGAAGGGAATTTCACTACTTTCCACTAACGTCTGGAACTGATCGCGAAGGTTAAAACGAGCAATTTCTACACCACCCCAGAATACTGGTGTTCCCTCCCTGTGGATTAATTCTACAACGGCATTAACAGCTTTCTCCAATTCTGCGGAACTGGAGAGAGGTCGAGGGGCAAGTTTACCGACTGGTGCATCGCATTCTTGGTCCCATACTTGTTGTTCAAATTCTAGGTAAACAGGAGCCATGTCAGTCAGACAAGCCGTAAGAACTGCATCAATCTGACCCGGTGCGAGATAGCCGTTGTCAATCACAACAGATGCCACTGTGACTTCTCGAAAAGCGTTGAGATTGCTCTGCTTGTTGGAGATCATGTGGATGGCGAGAATGCCGAGAGCCTCATAATTCAGACGTTCAGCCCGACTCGGGGCCCCATTAATGACCACAATGGGAATACGCTCAACCAAGGCTCCTGCAATGGGATTGAGTAAGCTTAACGCACCCACCCCATAGGTAACTCCCACTGCGCCAATACCGCGAATGCGTGCATATCCATCCACAGCGTAGCCAGCATTAGTTTCATTGGTGTTGCCAACATAAGTAATTTCATCTTTTACCTCACCTAATACATCGAGAAGTCCTCCCAGAAAATTCCCCGGCACACAGAAGAAATGATCTAAGCCAAGTTCTTTTAGGCGTTGAACCAAATAGCGCGCTACAGTAGTTTTCGTTTTGCTATCGTTATTCATAATGAAACTCCAAAGTAGATTAGGGAGCATTACAAATTAATGAGCGCAAGAAAGGCAGATAACTATTTTTGGCTATATAGATTTGTAATGCTTGGATGAGACCTCTCCAGCAACCCCCTAATTTGAGAAGACCAGCATCAGAGTTCCAGCTTGATTATTGGAGATGTCTATTAGTATTCGCTCTATTTTGCTATTTTCTGATTTTGTATTTTCTGAATCAAATTACGAGTCTTACTGAGTTCGTCGTCAATAATTTTGCGAGCTTCAAAAGCACTGTACATATTCTGCACAACTTTCAGTTCTAGATTCGTCTTACCTGTAGTTTCCAGGGCTGTAACTAAATTGTGGAAATAACTATTACATTTGATATTCCCAAGAGTATCAGCCGCAGACTTGGCTTTATCTAGTGTAGAAGCAAAAGTTTGTGCCAAATGTTCAACAGCCTTTTCCTCTACTGGAATTTCCTGAATTGAGTAACCTTTTTCTGATGCAGTTAATTGCTTGAAGTTTCTGATTTTAGGCATATTTAAAGTAACATCAGCGTGAATACCAACTTTTCGGTTCGGTAAACGCTCGATTATCTCAGCAAACATATCATTTGCTTCAGTCAAGCAATAGCTTCCATTGAAATAAAAGGCTCGTCCAACTGCATCACAAAAGAAATCCTGTGCGAGATATTCTTCATCCCGACTGTAAGGGGGTGTTACTCGAATGCTCAAGGGAGAGGAAATAATGTCTTCCTCCTCTAAGTGGAGGCAAATTTTTATGTCATAAATACCAGGAGCATCAATCATCCAGCTATGGCTGCCGACGGAAACGAGAAGGGAGGCATAAATCGACTCTGAAGAGCCAAGCACCCGTTGTTGGGGCTGATAGCAAAACTCGGCATAGGGTTCATAAGCCATCTGGGAACCGCCTCGTCGCTGGACAATTACTGTCATTCGGTCAGTAAATTCCAGCAATTTTTCATCAACGAGTTGAATTTGATTAGTTCGATTAGTCAGTTTCAGTTCAATCTCAACAGGTTCAAGAAATTCAAATCGATTGCCATCACGATTAGTACGAAGTTCTAGGGCAAAGGCTGGCATTGGCGATATTCTCGCCTGTTCAAAGGCGTGGTTGACAGCAAAGTCTGCATTGCCCATTTGAACAAACGATTCCGGCGCATGACGCAAAAAGAATAACTCGTCATCACTGAAACGGAACATAAAATCACGGAAGAAGTTCCTTGTATTTCTGTCAGGAAATCTTGGACGATCACTCTCCTTATAGAAGAAAGGATAGTTCATGAAACTTTGAAGCCCATAATCTTCGATTTGAGGTAACCATGGACGGCCTAAAGTTTTTTGCCATGCATGAAGTAAGTTGAAAGCATGTCCCATTTCATGAACTGCTGTCCAGAAGGTCATCCGCCGAACCCAGGCATCAGGTGCAGGGTCTCTAAAGGGAGCATTGGAGATGAAAGAATTTACAAATAAGGCTGTGCCTTGTCGGTGCGCCCCGATACTGTCAAACATGATTCCACCTAGACTGGTTCCTTGATCATGAATTCCTGCGAAGAAGGTCCATAGATCCCACCGAGGTAGATTTCGTTGGCTAGGCGGTAGTTCTGCAATGTTGGAAAAATGAACCTGCATAGCATCGTGCATTTCGCCATTGCTCCAGGACGAATTTATACCGCTTGCAGACGAAGGAATAGTTGTGTTTTCCCCACGGGATACACGAAAACCAGATCTTTCAAAGACAGTGTCGATAGTAAGTCTCTCCGCAGGCAAATTTGCTGGACGATCTGGATGAGAATCTGTTTGGTAATCAAGGGTTAGATCGACTCCTTCTTCTGCATCAAACTCAAACTGAACTTCTCTAAAGAACGGAGAACGAAATGTGTAATCACGACTCAGTTCTGGCAATCCTGGACCCGAAAAGGTGACTCGTGTTAGAGCATCTCTTGACTCGATTGATACTTCTGTGTAGGGAAAGATACGAGAAGAGCCTTGCTTGAAAATGATTGGTGCAACCCAACGAACTCCATCAGACAGTTGCTCAACAGAGAGTGGGCGAGCAACCCAATGTATACGGAAAGTTAGACCGCTAAACCCAGTTCCACTAGCAACCATCTGTGGAAAATTTCCGTCAACGTCAAGACGTAGTTCTTCCCGTGAAAATGGAACCCCATCAGAACTAGACCACTCATATAGTCCACTGTTTATATTATTACTGATCATCATTTGGTCTCCTTACTTTAAATACAATAGAAGTCTTATCAGCGAAAATTAAGATTCGCTAGAAATGAATCTTTTAGCGTCGATTCTAAGCTGATGGCCACATTTGATCACCCCGAAGGAAAATCTGCTCAAACTTGCCAGCCCTTGCCACGAGCGGGGTTGTAACTGGTCTTGGCGCACCAGGCGGTTGATATAAACCTTGTTGTTCAAAAGCCCAGCGAATGACTTTGTGAATGGCTCCTCCTGATTGTCCTTCAAAATCGGTGTTCTCCATGATCGACTCGTACAGGAAAATTTGTACCGTCAAAGTCGGTTCTGACATCGAACCCCATTTCCTCCATCATTCTGAACAGGCGATCGCAATGATAATAGGCGTTGACGGCAGCAAACTCGTCACTTGGAACTGAATAGGAAAAATCCTCTTTAAGTAGACTTATTGCAAAATTAGAGAATTTGTAATGGGTAAATTTTGACTTCCTCTTACAGAGAAGAAAGATCAAGACTTCCTAAGAACTAGCTGTTATCCAGGCTGCTGCTGCTACCAGACGAGTAATGTCGGCAGCATATTCAAAATCTACCTGGAGATCGCGGGCTGTATGATAATTAGGATTGTTTACCCCAGGGTCGGGAACTTCTGGTAGCCCCATGAAGAGGTCTTCAGAAACAAGACAAGCTCTATATCCCACTTGTTGAAAACTGGAATGATCGCTTCTGGGATCTCCAGCATCAGGGGTCTCATAAATTTGGGGTGACTTGAGATTGGGAGAAACTTGTGGGACTAATTTTTCAATTTGCTGTGCTAGTTTTAGGGATCTTTTTTCTACGGCTGGACAATTTCTATGTCCAACATGAACCTCGAAGGGTAGAGGAATCTCATATTTCTCTTCTCGGTAGCCAATCATATCCAATTGATAGACCGCAATGATAGCAGCCTTGGCTTGAGCTTCATCTCTAGCATATTCCTGACTACCAATTAGACCCTGTTCTTCAGCGTTGAACAGCGCAAAACGAATTGTTTTTTTATGTTTATTCAATGCGCTCAGTTCTTTAATGGTCTTAGCAATGGCAAGTACGCCAGCGACTCCACTTCCATCGTCGTCAGTCCCAGGTGCTGGATCTTTCTTGGGATCAAAGTTGGGTTCAAAGTTAGCTGTTGAATCAAAATGCGCGCTGATAATGACGATTCCATCTTCTTCTTTTCCTTCCCCTGGAAATTCCGCTATCACATTGTAGAGTTTTGGGCGATTCCCCGGATTGGGGTGATCGAATGGATGCAAATAAACGGAAAAGTCCCCCTCTCCAATGGCTTCTAAATCACGAACCAGAGCATTGGTTGCCTTGGCATTATCTTCGCTGTTGATATGACGGCTTGTGATTGTGCTATTTCCCGATGTTTCAATGGGTTTAATACCAATATACTTAGCCAGGTAGTCACTAATGGCCTTTGAGTTAATGGAGGCTAGGGTTGCCAATTCTTTCTCGTCGAGAGATGGCTTAACTGTTGACTCTTTGAGTAAAGTGGCAGGTTGCTCTGTTCCTTGGCTACCCAAAGCACCCAGTAAGCTCAAATTGGGGATTAGTTTCAGGTTATGTCCGTGATAGGCTTCTTCAAAGTGATAGTTATCAATTGAAGCCATGGCTGGCAAGGCTACGTAAAGACCTTCGTGAGACGAGGAGATAACCCAGGTCGATTCTTCTTCGTTACTAAATAAATCGGCAGATTGTCCTTCTGGCACCAGAAAACCAGTCCGCACTTGCCGATCATCTCGCAACAGATATAAATCGCTGCTTAGAGGGGAATCTACTTCTCCTAATCGCTCCACCTCAAATCCCAAATCATCTAGATTTAAAATTGTCACGGTGGAGGCGATCGCATATACTTTCATCCCTCTGTCATCACTACCAATATGGATCGGCACAATGGGTAAACTTTCTAACGCATCTGGCCAATCTCTCTCACACTGCTGTGCTGAAACAATGATGGCAATATATCTTAAATGTCGTCCCTTCAAAATTTCTGAAACCAAAAGGGGATGGGGCGAGACTCGCCAACTCGCTTCTAGACCATACTTGCGCTCGATACTGTCTTCCCCAACGAATAAACACTGCTCAGGGGTTGCAGATAAACCCGCTTGAGTTGCAGCCCTCCTAAATATTTCGGGAGAGTTTTTTATGCCATAAATAAGGAGTTCAGAGTCAAAAAAGTTGAAAATTCCTGATTCGTCAAGAATTCTCTCGACATTTTCCGGACTGTCGTTACCGATATTTGATATAACTCCAAGTTTTTTGCGCTCGCTCTTCAATTCTCGAAGTACGTCTGGTACATACGAATAAATAGTTAAGGCACTAAGACGACCGTTTGGCAAGACCTTCGGAGAGCCAAGCGTGTTGCCAATGTCGAAGAAGATTACATTCATAATCCCTATCCTCATTATTCAATCAATGCAACATTTACCCGTTACATTAGGGGACAACATCTACCCAGAACTTGAATTTACTAAAGAACTAAGTTAATAAAATTAGATTCCATACCTCAATTATTAAAGCTTTAATTATTTTTGTTGCTAGTTTTTTACAAAACTTATCACTTTCTCATTGAGAATCCCTGTCGATTTATAGCGTTTCTCAGAGTCATGAGGTACACCTAATATTTGAAATCTAACTCCTGAGGAGGAGACTCCTAAAACGAGAAAAGTCTCTACCTCGCACGATGCGAGAACTGTTATATTGCAGGGATTCTCCAACTCACTTATTCCATAGGGATAATTGTTCTTCTGTTTGTCCTAAATGTTGATAGGCTGCAGGGGTGACAACACGACCCCTAGGGGTACGGTTTAAATAGCCAATTTGTAATAAGTAGGGTTCATAGACTTCTTCAATGGTTTTGGCATCTTCTCCTGTGGCAGCAGCGACCGCTTCTAGTCCCACAGGACCCCCATTAAACTGATTGATCATAGTTTCTAAAATCAGGCGATCAGTCCAATCTAGTCCTTGAGGATCCACTTGATAAATATCTAAAGCTTTGGCTGCTAATTCGTGAGTAATACTCTCTAGATTTTTGACTTGTATATAATCTCTTACCCGTTTCAGTAAACGGTTAGCAATGCGAGGGGTTCCTCTAGAACGCCGAGCAATTTCTGTTGCTCCTTCTTGGGTAATTGAGGTGTTTAATAGTTTAGCCGTTCGTAAAATAATTAAGGCTAATTCTTCAGGTTCATAGAATTTTAATCTTTGAATGAGTCCAAAGCGATCCCGTAAAGGAGAGGTTAAGGCCCCTACTTTGGTGGTTGCTCCTACTAGGGTAAATTTAGGTAAAGAGAGACTACGGGTTCTGGCTGCTTGTCCTTTACCAATGGTAATCTCAAGACGATAATCTTCCATAGCAGGATAAAGTAATTCTTCGGTTAAACGGTTGAGGCGATGAATTTCATCAATAAATAAAATATCCCCAGGTTTTAAGTTAATTAAAAGTCCTGTAATATCCCTAGGTCTTTCTAATGCGGGGGCAGTGGTAATTTTACAATTCACTCCCATTTCTGAGGCTAAAATCAGGGAAATAGTCGTTTTCCCTAGTCCGGGTGGTCCATATAATAAGAGGTGATCGATAGGTTCGTTACGGGTTTTCGCTGCACCCATTACAATAGTTAAGACATCTTTGAGGTCTTTTTGTCCAATATATTCATCAAAGGAATGGGGACGAATACTTTCTTCTACATTATCTTGTTCTTGGGTTGTTTCTTTTGTGGTTAATAGTTCCCTTTTCTTAGGGTTAGGGTTAGGGTTTTTATTTCGTTTAATGGCCATGGTTGAATTTTATTATTTGATATTTTTAATGGTTAAAAAAGCTTTGATATTGTTGTTCATTAATTCGTCCTGCTTTGTATAGTGTTTCAGTAATTTCAGAAATGGTCAAGACAGAGTAAGCATTATAACCTTTATGTTTAAGTGTATCTTTTACCCCTTGTTCATGATCAATAAAGACAACAATATCTTCTACGATTAATCCGGAAGACATCAATTTTTCTGCGCCTTCTCTGACACTTTTTCCGGTAATTAAAATATCATCAACGACGACAACTTTTTCCCCAACATTAAAAGTCCCTTCGATTAAGCGACGAGTCCCATGAGCTTTTACTTCTTTTCTGGGATAAATCATCGGATGATGTAACATTAAAGATAGACCAGTGGCCGTGGGTAAAGAACCGTAGGGAATACCAGCTATTCTATCAAATTTTAGAGATTTTAAAATATCAGCATAAGCGTTTAAGACTTGATGAAATAATTGAGGCTTAGAAATGATTTTTCTGAGATCAATATAGTAAGAAAAAGTAGCCCCTGATGCTTGTACATACTCCCCAAATAATAAACAACCAATATCATACAATTGTAAAATTAAATCTTGATAAGGATGAGGACTAAGCAAACAAACGTTAGCACTCCAAAGCTTACAGTTTTGCAGATTTTGAGTAATATTTTTTCGATGTTGGTTGATGTTTTTTTGTAGATTTTTAACTTGTTCTCTTAACGTTTTAGACTGGAGAAAGTCTTGAGGAATAGGAATTAAAACTCCTTCTCCTGATTGGTTCAAAGCAACTTTTAAAATTTCTTCAATATCATTACCTTGAGACCAAATACTCCGCATTAATAGTAATCTTTCAGGGGCAAAAGAACGAATTTTTTTGATGACTTCTAAATTAGTGGTTCCTACTTCGAGAAATAACTGTTCTGGGGTTGCCCAAGTTTTTGCTTCTTTGATCACTTGTAAATAAAATGGAGCATCTTCTGTGGGATATTCTTGTAAGGAAACTGCCCCAGGATTAGAGGTGTGACATAATACAAAAATTGCCTGATCTGGATACAGTAAAAAAGGCGCAATATGATCTTGTCCTGCATAAGGAGTAACCGTAACTGCATCAACTTTCCACTTCTCAAAAATGGTTTTTGCAAAAATACTACTGGTATTAATATCCCCATGTTTAGCATCTAAAATAATAGGAATGTCATCAGGAATAGCAGCAATAATGTTTAATAATAATTCTAATCCTTCACCTCCCAATGATTCATAGAAACCTAAAGTAGGTTTATAAGCACAGACTAGGTCTTTGGTTTGTTCAATAACTGATTTTAACCAAGTTTCTAAATTTTCAATTAAACTTTTTTCACTGTCAGCTAGAAACTTTGGCATCATTTCTGGATTAGGATCAAGACCGATTATTAATAAAGTTTCATTGGTAGCGATCGCTTGATTTAATTTCTCAAAAAAGTTCATTCACTAATTATCCTTTGAATATGTTAAAAATCCCTTAATTTACTATTTTACTATTTAATGGGACACCTTAAATTCCGTAGAGCCAAAAATTACAGAGGTAATATGATTTTAGAGACTTGATTATCCTGACTCCACAGTTTTATAGTGATAATTTTAGCATCAATTAATCGCTCTTCAGAGGGTAATTTTCCAGTTCCGGTATTCAAAGCATAAGCAGGGAAACAAGCACCACTTAAACTGAGTCTGATGCAGTTACCTTTCCTCAGTTTAATACAAGTGGGTTGTAAGGGAACTTTTATCGGTAATTTATCAGAGTCTATTCTCGTATAACCTTGACTAAAATTATAAACTTTGCCATCAGGTAACACTTCAGATAAGATAGCACAAATATCAAAACTTGGTGCGTCTGCGTTACAATACAATTCTATAAAAGGTACTCCACTAATTGATAAATTTTCTGTTAATTTTGCCGAGGTATAAGTTAAAATATCGAAACGACTATCTAATTGAGAACGGTCAAAAGATCCCGATGGAATACTAGCATGACCTCCTAAAGATGGGACGGGACGCCAGGGATCATGAATAATAATATCATGAACATTATCATCAGGATTTTTTTCAATTAATTGACCATCATCTTCCCTAATATTGGCTAAACCTTGACTAAAAATATAGTAATTTTTCTCCTGATTGTTTGACCAAGTTTGAGAATATTTCCATTGATTACTTCCCATCTCAAATAATGAGATAGGTTGAGAAGATAAGTGATCAATATCTTTACCTTTTAGATAATAATCAAACCAGTCAATTTGGTATTGATCCACAAAACTAGCAGCGACTTTTGTATAATTTTGTTCCCCTAATCTTGACCCCCAAGGAAGATGACCCCACGGAGCAATAATTAAATTTTGGGAATAGTTACTTTTTTGTTTCATTGCATGATAAAGATTAACTGTACCTCGTAAATAAGGATCAAACCATCCCCCAATATGTAACATGGGTAAATCTAATTTATTAATGAAACTTTGAGGAGATAATTTATCCCAATAATCCTTGGGGTTGGCCTGATTGATCCAGTCATGATAAAAAGAGTCTTGAGCCACTTCTTTTAGTATGTTTGGATAAGCAGGAATCTGCTCAGATAAAGGTAAGTTTCTGGAGGCTTGATAAAGTTTTTGAAAAGCGATACTATCTCCTTTTAATTTTGCTGTTTCTGCTGCTATTTGTATTGCCCAACCTAAATTAGTTTGTAAACAAAATGCCCCATTTTCATAACCCCAATCATGGTATAAATCATAAGCAATCATAGCAGGACAAATGGTTTTTAGGGCTTTGGGTTTAGCTTCTGCAGCATATAATTGGGTCATTCCTTGATAAGAAAAGCCATACATTCCGACTTTTCCTGTACTTTTAGGTAATTGAGAAACCCAATTAATAGTATCAAAACCATCCTCTATTTCATTAGCAAATAAATTAAATGATCCTTTAGATGTTCCCCTTCCTCTGACATCCTGAATAACGACAATATACCCATGAGAAGCATACCAAATTGGATGGGCATAAACCACCGTAGAAGCAATTTTTTTCCCATAAGGTTGTCGCATTAATAAAATCGGAAAAGACTCCATACTATCGGGACGATAAATATCAGCATCGAGACGAATTCCATCTCTTGTTATTAATGAAGCTTTTTCCTGTTTTACCTGATACATAAACGTTTTTTGAAAAACTTAAGTTTAATTCTTGCTAATAGGATTTCCTCCATAAGTGTCGATTAACTTTTCATCATTATCATCGGCAATAGTAGCGACTAAAGTAATAGCCCGAGAAATTTCTCCTGGTGATAAATCAGCTACAGTACGCTGACTTAAAAGAACAATTTGATTATTCATAATTCCAAAACGGGTTTCTAAGGTTTCTTCTCCATTCATCTCTAATAATTTTCGCATTAACCCCAGTTCATCTGTAGCAGGAAGGGTTAATACAGGAGACCAAACCGTTAATAAATCATCCTCAGTTTCTCCTGTTAATTGAACATAAATTTCAACGCTACCATATTTAAACTTCCACAGAAATCCTTGATCATCATGATGAACCATGGCACTATCGTTTTCCTGTAAACTATAGATAACAGTTTCTATGGCTTCTTGATGACTGATCTCGGTGCTAGTAAAATTATCAGGTAAGGTATATTCGCTGGTTACGTTGCTCATAATTTTTCAATAATTGTTAGTGAAGTATTGGTGTGTCAGTTTTCTGTTCTAACCTTGATTTATAGTACCGCAGAAAGAACCCTATCTACTGAAGTCCATTAGGAATCAAACGGACCAGTAAGGTTAACAAAGCAGTCGCTACAGCTACAACAATGGGAATAATGAGAGATTTGATTCCTTTTAAGTTTGATACTTCATCAACCAGAGAAGTTTGCACAGTTTTTATTTCTCTAACATCTTCTTTCAGATTTCGTCCTTCTGTCTTCAGTTCAGTTTGTCCTACTTTTAAATCGTTGACATCTTTTTGAAGAATGTCAAACTTTTGATTAACATCTTTTTGAATACTATCCAATCGGTGATTTACGTCTTTAATACTTTCTTTGAGTTCTCCCAATACTTCCTCTAAAGAATAAGTGACGGTTATGGGTGTTTGATTCATTGGTTAAACTCCTATGTTGCTGTCCTCTCATTATCTTTGAGGGCTATTTTCATTGTATTACCCTTTGTGAAGATATCTGAAAATTGACTCCATCCTAGGGGAAAATAGTCTGAGTTGTTATGCTTATGTTTATATGGTAATGTCAGGTCTTCGTTCTACTGTTATCCCTGAAAGCCTTCGCAGTTCTAATACAGAGGAAAATACGCGATCTCGTATTCTTAGTGCCGCATTACGGCTCTTTGCTGCTAAGGGATATGATGGCACAACCACCAAAGATTTAGCCAAAAAAGCTAAGGTAGCAGAAGGAACGTTATTTCGCTATTTTCCTAATAAAAAATCGATTTTGATCGAAGTTGCTACTCAGGGATGGGTTGAAATTTTAACGGATTTATTGACAGAATTAAGTGAGATGGGAAATTATCATGCTGTGGCGCAAGTTATGAAACGTAGAGTCTTAAGAATGCGAGAAAATAATGACTTATTAAAAGTTTGTTTTATTGAAGCACAATTTCATCAAGAATTAAAGGAAAAAATACAATCAGAAGTGATTATCAAAATGACTGATGTAGCAGAAGCTTTCTTTGAAACTGCTATGGATAAGGGGATTTATCGGCGCATTAATCCTAAGATTGTTGCTCAAGTTTTCTTAGGAATGTTTGCGATCGCTGGATTCTCTTCTGAGACGATTATTGACCCCCAAGCATCCCCTCAAGCGTTACAAGAGATGGCTGAAGGGATTGCAGATATTTTCTTAAATGGTGTTTTATCTAAATAAATTTAAACTAAAACAATATGAGGAAACCGATAAGGAGAATCATCAGAAGATTCCTGCAAGGTTTTGGCAACTTCAGCAATATCATCGGGATCAGTTGCTTGAAGATACCTCAATAATGCTTGACTTTCTTCTAACAATTGAACGACATTAATCGTCTCATAGTCTGGTTGATAGTCCTTGAGTCGTCGCACCCCTTCTCCTAATAAGATAACTGCCCCACGCCAATTATAATTAGTGAGATGATAGCAACCCACAGCCACTTGTAATATCCCTTGATAAAATCGTTTATCAGTTTCTACTGACTCGATCCAAATGGCTTCTAAGGTATCATGACAGGCGTAAAAGTCTCGTTGATTAAATTGCTCAATCCCTTGCAAAAATACATCTGATGCCATGATTTCCCTCAAGCTGACATATTTTCGCGCACTTCTTTAATAAAGTCTAGTGCAATTTCTTGTTCTTCTCCCGCAAAGTCATTATCCGAGGTAATGAATAACATACAATGACATTCTTTGCGTTCTCGCATGGGGACACAAGGACAGTTCCAGTAAGTATTTTTGACTTCTGCTTCTTTGTCTTCATAGTGACGACAAGGACACAGTGGCGCGCCGAGTTCTTCTTTATGTCTAGCGAGTCCTTCAATCACCACTGCTGTTACAGAAGGTTCACTACAAAAGTACGTATCTGTTCGTTTTGCGTACTGTTCGGCAAAGTTTTTCATTGCTTCTAGCACTTTATCACTTTGATTTTTATCAGTGTTGGTAGTAGTCATGGAAGATTAAGGATGGATCTGTACATATTTTGTGTTGAATTAACATTTTGACATACTCCACTCACTTTAGGGAGTGGAGTCTCCAAACATCACTGTTTTGGATTACTGACTACTCCAACTAATTGCAAGCAATCTAGTTGGGGCTTCCAATCTCATCTTCGTGTTGCGTCAGTCAGGCAAGAAATCTTACCTCCTAGCCGTTTTACAGTCTCTCCCTTGGCAGTATCGCTAGTTCCTAACGACTGTCTTGAGTGCGTCTTACATTGGGCTTGCGAAGCCGAATTACGCACTCGCAGTATCCGTAAGGCTTCATTTCTAATATTTTATTTTAACTCATCTTAGCTAGAAAACTCACCGGTATGATCCACACTATTGTCATTATGCAAGTTTACCTATAAAAGAAGAACAGAAGGGAAACATTACTAGACTTCCCTGAATCGATCATTACTGGACTTCTTCTACGTATTTCGCCCCTTGCTAGTTTCTACGTATATTATTAAGAGACATTGCTCATAGATGAGTTTTAAAGAAAACTTTAAAACTAAAAAATAGAATTCATAATAGTATTTAAAATGCTGATTTCCTTAAAGAAAAACCAACAATATTAGGGTGGATTGACTCAAAAGTTTCTAAATATACCTGTTCCATATACAGTTTTATGCCGATTGCAAAAACCAAGAAACAAATAACTTATTTTGAAATCCAGAAAAAGTTATTTTTGTTGCAACAAAAATAATTCTTTTTTGGTTTATTCTTGAAATTTTATTGATTCACCAAAATCGAGCTAAATTATTTTTAAATCATGCTAATCTCATTTGTCTAGCTAGGCTTTTTTTGTATTGATTAAATTAGCTTAAAAGCTTTTTAGCAAAGTACTACCCAGAAAATAATTATTTTTTATTTGCAATAAATGAGGTATAAAGCTGTACTTAGATATATATTTTTTTTGGGTGTTTACCTATAGTAAATTTTCTACAATTGGGTATTTTTGCGGAGAATTTTCCGAGTTTTTACTTATTTACATTCACGGAGATTTTGGTTTTAATTTGATTGGGATTACTCAGTAAAAACAATTAATTCCAAAGCTGAAAGGAGATTCTAAAACTCCTAGAAACAGTTTTAAATTAAAACCCAATTTCTGTTCTTTTTTTGAAGACAGGACTCTCCCATCTAGGGACAACTTACACAAGGAAAATTCTGAATCTATTACATTTTTAATCATGGCTAATTCATTTGTTAACCTCTCTAATCTCGATGGCAACAACGGTTTCGTTCTTAATCGTATTAATATTGATGACCCCTCCAGACTTTCCGTAAGTAATGCAGGAGATGTCAATGGAGATGGTATTGACGACGTGATCATTGGGGCTGATAGTGCCGACACTAATGGCAAGAGTAACGCAGGAGCGAGTTATGTCGTTTTTGGCTCTAGGAATGACTTTGCTGCAACCATAGACCTAAATAGTCTTGATGGTGTTAATGGCTTTGTCATCAATGGAAGTAATAGCGGTGATCACTCAGGAACTTCTGTCAGTGGTGCAGGAGACATCAATGGAGATGGTATCGATGACCTAATTATTGGAGCCAATGGTGCTAACCCCAATGGCCAAATTTATGCAGGGGAGAGTTATGTGGTCTTTGGCTCAGATAATGGGTTTGAGGCGAATCTAGAACTAGGTAATCTTGATGGTAGCAACGGGTTTGTTATCAATGGGGCTAAGAGTTTTGACTTTTCGGGAAGTTCCGTCAGTGGTGCAGGAGATGTTAATGGGGATGGTGTGGATGATCTAGTGATTGGTGCATTTTGGGCTGACCCCAATGGCAATGCATTTGCAGGGGAAAGTTATGTGGTTTTTGGCTCTAGGGATAGCTTTGGCTCAAGTTTAGAACTGAGTAATCTTGATGGTCAAAACGGCTTTGTTATTGAGGGGATGGATAGTTATGACTTCTTGGGTAGTTCTGTTAGTAATGCAGGGGATGTCAATGGAGATGGCTTTGATGACCTGATTGTTGGCGGAATTTATGCTGATCCCAATGGCAACATGAACGCAGGAGAAAGTTATGTCATCTTTGGTTCTGGGAATGGTTTTGATGCCAGTTTTGACCTGAATAATCTTGATGGTAGCAACGGTTTTATCATTAACGGTATTGATAGTGATGATAAATCAGGCTGTTTCGTCAGTAGTGCAGGAGATGTCAATGGAGATGGTTTTGATGACCTGATTGTTGGGGCAATTTATGCTGATCCCAATGGCAACATGAATGCAGGAGAGAGTTATGTGGTTTTTGGTTCTGGGAATGGCTTTGAGGCAAGTTTAGAACTCAGTAATCTTGATGGTAGTAATGGCTTTGTCATTAATGGTATTGATAGTGAGGACAAATCGGGAAATTCCGTCAGTAGTGCAGGAGATGTTAATGGGGATGGTATTGATGACCTAATTATTGGGACAAAATTAGGTGATCCCAATGGCAATACTGACGCAGGAGAGAGTTATGTCATCTTTGGCAGTCGGAATGGTTTTAGTGCAAGTTTCGACCTTAGTAGTCTCGATGGTAGTAACGGTTATACCATTAATGGAATTAATGCTGATGATCAAGCCGGAAGTTCTGTCAGTGGTGGAGGGGATATCAATGGGGACGGTATTGATGACCTGATTATTGCCTCTGGCCTCAATGGAGGAGAGACGTATGTGGTTTTTGGTGAGGGTAACAATACAATTACTATCAGCAGTACAAATTTAGTCCCCACAGGGATTACAGGGATTAGTTTAGACAATGCAACCATCGCTGAAAATAGTTTCAATGATACTCTTGTTGGTACTTTAACCACCACTGATGCGAATCTAGAAGATACTCATATTTACACCCTGCTTGATGATGCCGAAGGACGGTTTAAAATTGTTGGCGAGCAACTGCAAGTGGCCGATGGTAGCTTATTGGATTTTGAAGCCAATACTAGCCATATTATTGAAGTTCAAACGACTGACAATAATGGCTTAAGTTTCACGGAGCAATTAACCATTAATCTCAGTAATGTTGACCCCTTTGCCATTCAGGTTAATGATACTTTTGAGAGTAATCTTCTCGGAAGCTATGACGTTTCTCAAGATACTGAACAAGCTGTTGTTAATTATTCTAACAATGAGTTGGAGGTGCAACTGGTTAACAATGCTTGGAAAGATTTTGACTTAGGTAATTATAATATTACGGCTGATACGGTTCTTTCTTTTGAGTTCCGTAGTGATGAGCAAGGGGAAATTCACGGAATTGGCTTTGATAATGATAATAATGGTTTTAATTCAGATACTGCTTTATTTCAACTGTATGGAACTCAAACCTGGAACGATAGTGAGCAGAGTTTTAATAACTATAATGCAGGGGATGGTTGGAAGCTTTATACCATCGATGTTGGTACTTTTGTCACAGGAAACTATGACCGTTTAGTTCTCTTTAATGATAATGACACTTCTAACAATTTAGGGAGTTCTAGTTACTTTCGTAATATTGTGATTTCAGAAGATACTCTAACCGAAACAACTTCTAACAATGAACTAATGGTGACGGTGGGAGAAAATACCATTAGTCAAGTCCTCGAAAGTTATGGAAATGACTCAACAGCGATTCAAGATACTCCTGAAGCAGTGGTTACGTATCATGACAATGGAAATGAGGTCCAACTTGATAATAATGGTTGGAAATCTTTAGATATTACCAATTATAATGTGACAGAAAATACCCGTCTCCGTTTTGAATTTCGTAGTGAAGATGAAGGTGAACTTCATGGAATTGGTTTAGATAATGATGATGATTTATTTAACAATAGTGATACCAAATTCCAACTGTACGGGACTCAAACTTTTGCGAACCAAGCTGTTAATGATTATCAAGGGTTAAATGATGCTCAAGCTGTTGATGGTTGGAAAGAATATGATATTAGTTTGGGTCAATATTTCACTGGAGACTATGATCGCTTAGTATTCTTTACTGATAATGATACTCCCAATAATTTAGGTGGTTCTAGTCAATTCCGTAACATTGTTATAGAAGAGGTTATCTAAACCCTTACAAGCCATATAGCAAGATAAGAAAGTAGATGAAGATTATAGAGATAGAACTCTATGATCTTCATCTTTCTGTAAAATTACAGAGATTTCGGGTTTCAATTAGATTGAAATTAATCAGTAGAAATAATGATTATCAAAGGGGAAAGAAAAGTTTAAGATTTTGACACAGTTCAATTTCAAACACAATTTCTGTTTTTTGTTTTAAACTGAGACAAAGAACACCCTGAATCTTCAAAATATATAATCATGACCAATTTATTTTTCAACCTTTCTGATCTCGATGGCAGCAACGGTTTTATTCTTAATGGTATTGATACTGATAACAATCCAAACCTTTCTGTTAGTGATGCCGGAGATGTCAATGGAGATGGCATCGACGACCTGATTATTGGCTCCAAATATGGCGATCCTAATGGGAAAATTAACGCAGGAGAAAGTTATATTGTCTTTGGTTCGGCTCAAGGCTTTGGGTCAAGTTTAGACCTGAGTAGTCTCAATGGTGGTAACGGTTTTGTTATTAATGGCATTGATAGCAATAATAACGCAGGAACTTCCGTCAGTGGTGCCGGAGATGTGAATGGGGATGGCATTGATGACCTGATTATTGGGGCTAGTAATGTTAGCCCCAATGCTAAAGTATATGCAGGACAAAGTTATATCGTCTTTGGCTCAAATCAAGGTTTTGGGGCCAGTTTAGAACTCAGTAGTCTTGATGGCGCAAATGGCTTTTTTATCAATGGTGTGGATCTTTTTGACTTATCAGGAAGTTCTGTTAGTGGTGCCGGAGATATCAATGGAGATGGTATCGATGACCTGATTATTGGAGCATTTTTTGCCGATCCCAATGATAATACTAACGCAGGGGAGAGTTATGTGGTTTTTGGTTCGGCTCAAGATTTTGGGACCAGTTTAGACCTGAGTAGTCTCAATGGTGCCAACGGCTTTGTTATCAATGGCATTGATGGTGGTGACTTATCAGGAACTTCCGTTAGTAGTGCAGGGGATATTAATGGAGATGGTTTTGATGATCTCATCATTGGCGGAATTTATGCTGATCCCGATAGCATCACTGACGCGGGGGAGAGTTATATCGTTTTTGGTTCTGGGAATGATTTTCAGGGGAGTTTAGACCTCAGTAGTCTTGATGGTGCCAACGGTTTTGTTATTAATGGTATTGATAGTAATGACCAAACAGGTATTTCTGTCAGTGGTGCGGGGGATGTCAATGGGGATGGCATCGATGACCTGATTATTGGCTCCAAATATGGCGATGGTAATGGTAACACTGACGCAGGAGAGAGTTATGTGGTTTTTGGTTCGGCTCAAGGTTTTGGGAGCAGTTTAGACCTCAGTAGTCTCGATGGTGCCAACGGTTTTATCATTAATGGTATTGATAGTAATGACCAAACAGGCACTTCCGTCAGTGGTGCGGGAGATGTCAATGGGGATGGCATCGATGACCTGATTATTGCGTCTAATAGCACTGGCCCCAATGGAGGAGAGAGTTATGTGGTTTTTGGTAGCAGTGACGATGATGGAAATTTAGCCCCCACAGGGATTAGTTTAGATAATGCCACCATCCCTGAAAATAGTGCCAATGATACTCTTGTTGGTACCTTAACCACCACTGATCCGAATCTAGAAGACACTCATATTTACACCTTGCTTGATGATGCGGGAGGACGGTTTAAAATTGTTGGCGAGCAACTGCAAGTGGCCGATCGTAGCTTATTGGATTTTGAAGCCAATACTAGCCATATTATTGAAGTTCAAACCAGGGACAATAATGGCTTAAGGTTCACTGAGCAATTCACGATTAATCTCAGTAATGTTGACCTCTTTGCCATTCAGGTTAATGATACTTTTGAGAGTAATCTTCTCGAAAGCTATGGAGAAGCATCTGAGTTTAATGGTACCTTACTTCCTCAAGATACTAACCAAGCTATTGTTAATTATTCAAACAATGAATTGGAGGTTCAACTGGTTAACAATGCTTGGAAAGATTTTGACTTAGGTAATTACAATATTACGGCTGATACGGTTCTTTCTTTTGAGTTCCGTAGTGATGATCAAGGGGAAATTCATGGGATTGGCTTTGATAATAATGATAATGTTTTTGATGCAGGGACTGCTTTATTTCAACTGTATGGAACTCAAACCTGGAATGGTAGTGAGCAGAGTTTCAATAATTATAATGCAGGGGAAGATTGGAAGCTTTATACTATCAATGTCGGTAGTTTCTTTACAGGAAACTATGATCGTTTAGTTCTCTTGAATGATAATGATAGTTTTAATAATTTAGGGAGTTCTAGCTACTTTCGTAATATTGTAATTTCAGAAGATACTATAAATGACCCAATTTCTAACAATAAACTAATCGTAACAGTAGGGGAAAATACCATTAGTCGCCCCCTAGAAAGTTATGGAAATGACTCAAGATTTATTCAAGATACTGCTCAAGCAGTAGTCACTTACGATGATAATAGAAATGAGGTACAAATTGATAATAATGGCTGGAAATCTTTAGACATTAACAATTATAATGTGACAGAAAACACCCGTCTACGTTTTGAATTCCGTAGTGAAGATGAAGGAGAAATTCATGGAATTGGTTTAGATGATGATGATGATTTATATAACAACAGTGATACCAAATTTCAACTGTACGGGACTCAAACCTTTCTAAACCAAGCTGTTAATGATTATCAAGGGTTAAATGATGCTCAAGCTGTTGATGGTTGGAAAGAGTATGATATTAGTTTAGGTCAATATTTCACCGGAGACTATGATCGCTTAGTGTTCTTTACTGATAATGACACCCCCAATAATTTAGGTGGTTCTAGTCAATTCCGTAACATTGTTATAGAAGAGGCCATATAGTACCCAGTCCGCTTTAAAGAGTAGTTAATTATATTAAGAAGGCAGCGGGAGAAAGACTATTGCTCTACGATAATAAGCGGACTTAGTATAAGTTGAGGATGGGAAGATCATAGAATCACTATTTCCATGATCTTCCTATATACTCTCTATTCCACCAGATTAATACCAACAATTCGACGGTTATGGTCGAAGATAAAGAAAAATTGTCGAGTTCCTTTTTGGAATTTGGCTTCCACTACCACAAGATCCACTGAATCTACACTAGATCCAGGACGCACTTCAACATTGTCAATCCGTTCATAAAGTCCATTTTCCTGTTGAATTTCTTGCCAGGCCGTTTGTAGTCGGGTGGGCAAAATTTCCGTTTTCAGGGAAGAATGTAAATAACCCCTGGCCCTAGTAAAATCATTGACAGCGACGGAATTGATGACAATCTGAGCAATTTCTTCAATAGAAGCGACATTGGGAAAATCAACCCCAACCACTTGGCCACTCTTGTTAAAAGTGACTATGAATTCATCGGTTTTATCATTAAAGGCTGTTTTTACTACCACAATATCAGCGTTAATGGTCGGTATAACCCGATAACCTACAATTTTCTGCACTGGACCTGTGATCTCAATTAAATTGTCCCAAATTTCTGCAATTTGATCTGCAGTTAATTGAATGGCCAAATCACGGCTTAACAATCTTCTGACCTGATCATAGTTCTGCTCACTCAACAATTGAATCACTTGAGCCGCTTTCTTTTTTAATCTCTCCTCATCTACGTTATCAGCAGATTGAACTAATTTGACGGGAGGGGGCGGACTTAACTTAACTTGTGCGTTAGCGGTTAAGTCACTCATTGTTGTCATTAGGGTGAATACCAGTAAGGGTAGTCCTTTGTGCTTTAGTGATGTTAAAGACCAGTTCATGTAACTTTTGTACTCCTCAACCATTTCGTTACTAATTGGTAGCCTGGAAACCCCCTGTTCATTTTATTGGGGATTGTCCCTAAGTTCTAGAACGAAAAATGATTTATCTAGGTTCCTTAACCCAATCCAAACCCTCCCCCTCCAGGGGTTTCAATAATAAAACTATCTCCAGACTCCATTTCTACGGTTGCGGTACTGTTGAGGATTTCTTCTGTTCCATTCTTCCGTTTCACCCAATTTTTGCCCACTTTTCCTGGTTCTCCCCCTGCTAAACCAAAGGGAGAAATGACTCGATGTCCTGACAAAATATTGGCGGTCATGGGTTCTAAAAATTTGATGTTTCTCATAACACCATTTCCCCCAGAATATTGACCTTTTCCTCCACTATTTTCCCGAATTTTAAATTCTTCTACTAAGACAGGATAACGAAATTCTAAGACTTCGGGATCGGTTAAACGAGAGTTGGTCATGTGACTGTGTACTGCGTCGGTTCCATTAAAGTTAATGCCAGCACCTGAACCCCCACAAATTGTCTCGTAATATTGATATTTTTTGTTGCCAAAAGTAAAGTTATTCATGGTTCCTTGAGAGGCTGCTAAGATCCCTAATGCCCCGTATAAAGCATCAACAATAACCTGTGATGTTTCTACATTTCCGGCTACTACAGCAGCCGGATATTGAGGGTTTAACATACTTCCTTCAGGGATGATTAAATGTAGGGGTTTGAGACAGCCAGCATTGAGAGGAATATTATCATTAACTAGGGTACGAAATACATATAAAACGGCAGCTTTAGTAACGGCTTTTGGCGCATTTAAATTACTATTTGATTGTTCAGAAGTGCCGGTAAAATCAATGGTTGCACTACGATTTTGATTATCAATGGTCACTTTAACCTTAATGACTACACCTTGATCCATTGTGTAACTAAATTCTCCATCTGTTAACACATCAATTGCTTTTCTAACACATTCTTCTGCATTGTCTTGGACAAATTGCATATAAGCTTGTACTGTTTCTAACCCATATTGAGCAACCATTTTTTCCAGTTCTTGGACTCCTTTCTCATTGGCTGCAATTTGTGCCTGAAAATCAGCTATATTTTGGTTAGGATTTCTCGCAGGATATTTATGTTTAGCTAAAGTCTCTCTGACTTCTTTGTCTCGCAACTGTCCTTTTTTTACCAGTAAAAAGTTATCAAATAAGATACCTTCTTCTAAAATGGAGGTAGAATGAGGGGGCATAGAACCCGGTGTAATTCCCCCAATATCTGCTTGATGTCCACGAGAGGCAACATAAAATAAAATCTCTTGATTCTTATCATCAAAAACAGGATTGATAGCCGTTACATCAGGTAAATGGGTTCCTCCATTATAGGGATTATTAGAAAGATAAACATCTCCAGCTTGTAAAAGATTGCCCTTATCTTGAATGAGACTTTTTACACTTTCACTCATACTCCCTAAATGCACAGGAATATGAGGTGCATTGGCTACTAATAATCCTTGTTTATCGAAGATTGCACAGGAAAAGTCGAGACGTTCTTTAATATTCACGGAAGAGGCTGTCTTTTGTAGAGTAATTCCCATTTGTTCGGCAATAAATTGATAGAGATTCTTGAAGATTTCGAGATAAATGGGATCGGGTTTGGATAAGTTTAACATAGTGAGTTATATGATTGAACGATAGTGCGTCAGTCCCTATCTCAGCGTAGCGGCTAGACGTAGTTCATGAATGTTTTGATTATCCCTCTTCTGTCACTTTCCGAAATTCTGACGAATTTCCCTCATTACAGCCAACGATACCTAAGGAGAGAATCAGGGTTTGACCCCCATTTTTCGGAGTCTGACAGAAGAGGGTTATATTGCGATCGCTAAAATAAAACAAGACCTTACATGGACACACACATTAGACTCTAATCGAGCAAACCCTTTTCTAGTGAGGTTTTTAGCCTTATTTAGTTCAGGTGTATGGGTAAAGTTCCGTTATAAGAATAAAATCAAGCAATTAAACCAATCAAAAAATAGTGTGGTGATAGCAGTTTTCAATTGGATGTATCAATATTTCGGTTCAGTGAGTGTGGGAAGTGTGGGAGGAGTGGGAAGTGTGAGGAGAATTTTTATTGAGATCGTTAGTCTATTGATATGAAAACAGCTATGAGAAACGTTTGTCACCACGCTAAATCTCTGAGATAAAGGATCATATTTTATGATCATCTTTACTAAGAATCAAATGATTATACTCAGTTAACTTTACATTCCAATGGGGTTCAACCATAATGGTACTAATCTTTTCAACAATAATTGCTGGACCTTTAATATTATCTTGCGGTTGTAAGTCTTCTCGCTGAAAAATTGGACTATCGTACCATTTATTTTTCGTAAATACTGGAACGATTTCTATGGGTTTAGGTGACTCATCTAAGGGACGAATACGAGTCATTAAGGTTTCATCAGGAGTATCCATCATTTGAATAATCTCTACGGAAATAGATTCAATAATCAACATTTTTTGAGCTTGAATGAAACCATATCTTAATTGATGTTCGTCTTCAAACTCTTGCTGCATGACTGTCACATCATCAGCAAAGTCCACTAATAAGGTTGAGTCAGTACCTTGATACTTTAAACTGACTTTAGCAACAATTTTTTCTCCTTTAATTGATTCATGGTTATCAAGTTCTTTTCTCCCTTGGTTTTCCAACTGATTAATAACTACTTGTAAGTCCGAAATTAAGTGTTGCTTTAAGGGTTTCTCGATGGCACTTTCCTTAATAACTCTAATAGCCGCTAATCCCATTCCATAAGCACTTAAACCACCGGCATAAGGATGAAGAAATACGGTTTTAATTCCCAAGGTATCGGCAATTAAACAAGCAACTTGACCTCCTGCTCCTCCAAAGGTACATAAGGTATAATGGGTGACATCATAACCCCGTTGTAAACTAATTTTTTTAATGGCATTAGCCATATTTTCTACAGCGATTTTAATGAAACCTGCTGCAATTTCTTCAGGGGTATTTTGATTATTGGTAGATTGATAAATTTGTTGAGATAGTTCTATAAATTTATGATTAACTATCTCTTTATCTAAAGGTAAATTGCCTTCTTCTCCGAAAATATGAGGAAAATATTGAGGCTGAATTTTTCCTAACATAATGTTTGCATCGGTGACAGCTAAAGGCCCTCCTCTACGGTAACAAGCAGGGCCAGGATTAGCTCCTGCGGACTCTGGGCCTACTTTAAAACTAGCACCATCGAAGAATAAAATAGAACCTCCACCAGCAGCAACAGTGTGAATACTCAATACGGGAACTCGCATTCTTGCCCCAGCAATTTCATTATCCAGTTGTCGTTCATATTCTCCTTTAAAATGAGCAACGTCGGTAGATGTTCCTCCCATATCAAAGGTAATAATTTCGTTAAACCCTGCTCTTAAACTGCTTTGTACTGCCCCGACAATTCCACCAGCAGGCCCTGATAAAATACTGTCTTTTCCTTGAAATTTATGAGCATCAATTAATCCTCCATCTGATTTCATGAACATTAATTTTGTATCGGGTAGTTGACTGGTAACTTGGTTAACATACCGTCTTAAAATGGGAGATAAATAAGCATCGACTACGGTTGTATCTCCTCTAGAAACCAGTTTCATTAAGGGACTGACTTGATGGGAAATTGAAATTTGAGTAAACCCGATATTTTTGGCAATTTCTGCTACTTGATTTTCATGTTTTGGATAACGATAACTGTGCATTAAAACAATGGCACAGCTTCTTATTCCTTGTTTATAAACTTGTTGTAAATCTTGTCTGACTTGTTCTAAGTTAACGGGGATTAATTCATTTCCCTTACTGTCATATCTTTCTTCGACTTCAATGACTAACTCATACAACATTGAGGGCAAAATGATTTGACGGGCGAAAATATTAGGACGATTTTGATAACCTATTCTCAACGCATCTTTAAACCCTTTTGTTATCAGTAAAACTGTGCGATCGCCTTTTCTTTCGAGCAGTGCATTAGTGGCAACCGTTGTCCCCATTTTTACAACTTCTATCTTTTGGGTTGGGATAGGTTGATTATCAGCAAGACACAGTATATCTCTAATCCCTTGAATAACAGCATCTTGATATCTTTCAGGATTTTCTGAGAGTAATTTATAGACGACTATACATTGATTATTAGGTAAAGATACAATTAAAAATTGTTCTTGTTTTTGGCATAATTGCTTGATAATTTCTGCATCAGTAACGACAGCAACGATATCCGTAAAAGTCCCACCCCGATCTACAAAAAATTTATTCATTGTTTTCATTTCCTCTTTAGTTTAATTGAAAGTTTATCGATTTTGTAAAGTTTTCATTTCAAAAAGATGGCAAAAATATTAAGTTTTGTAACAAAGTCAATTTTTGGTGCGGAGGGCAAAGGGCTAAAGGGCTAAAGTGCAGAGTGTAACTATGTCCTGGGGGCTGAACGCACCACTCGAAAACCGACAAGATTGAGGTTGATGCGCGGGTAGTCGTAGCCGCGGTTGGCGGAACGACATTGAAAAGGATTGTAGCACCAAGAACCGCCGCGTATGACTTTATTTGGCTTATTATCGTCATTTTCTTGAGTATTTGAAGAATTATCAGCATGAGAATTTTGAGCATCAATCCAAGCACTACCATCAGTGGGCGCACCTTCATAGTTACTGTGAGAATCGTCTTGACACCACTCCCAGACGTTTCCGTGCATATCGTATAAACCAAAGGCGTTAGCTACCTTAAAATAGCCCACAGGGGTGGTTTGCTCTCGATATTCTCCTTTGGGTCCATAACCATAATTTCCGGCATAAACCTTTTCCCCAATCTTCCAATCGGTTCCTCGGTAGTTGGCTAAACCTGTGGTTATGGTTTCGCCAAAATGAAAGGCAGTGGTTGTATTAGCCCGACAAGCATATTCCCATTCTGCTTCTGTGGGTAGCCTATAGTCTCGTTTAGTTTCTCTCGATAGTCGCTTACAGAATTCTACTGCATCCTCCCAAGAGACGCATTCTACTGGTCTTCTCCATCTATTTTGCTCTCGATAGGAGTCTTTAAAGTGTGAAGGATCTCGGTTGAGTTCTTTGTCAATGGGAACTAAGTTAGCGATCGCTTTCCATTGCGCTTGGGTGATGGGATATTTACTCATAAAAAACTTGGGAACAGATACTTTATGCTGAGGACTTTCTCGCTTGAAATAATTAGTCCCATATTCAATGCAAAGTCTTTCTATTTCAGCATCTGATGTTCCCATCATGAATTCACCCCCTGGAATTTCCATCATATCCAGAGTTATGCCATCCCCTAAATCCTCTCTATAATATTTTGCTTGTCGTTTTTCTCTTGTAAGTCGTAGTTTAGTAGACATTCTTGAGAGGTCGGTAATTCTGCATTCTACATTCTACATTCTGATTGACCCCTTGTTTTTTCTTAAACCCTTGGTATATAATGGTTTGAACTGTATCGCAAGAGTAAAAATTAAAAATGGCAAAAACTTATATTGGAACTACTCAAGCTGCTTGTCGTCTTCATTTATCAGTCCAACGGGTGCGACAACTGGCAATAGATGGTCGTATCGAAGGAGCGTTTAAAGAAGGTCGTCGTTGGAAAATCCCTGTCTCTGACAGTGGAATGCCCACAATAAGCCGGAAAAAGAAAGGGCCAAAAGGTCGCTGGCGAGTATATAGGCAGGATATCATGACCTTTATCCATGTTAATCAGGGCAAACTTAAATCTAATCGCAATAACAACACTCGTCATCCTGTTATTTCCGTGAAAATGGGGGGACATAGTTTCTTTTGTAATGAGGTGAGAATTCCAGGGCTTGGCCGATTGATTTATGACCCAGATCATAAGAAAAGGTGTGGCGCAACAATATGGTTTGAGATTGACCCCGATATTCCCTTAAAAATGAACAGCTTTTTTGAAGTTGTGTAATTAAATTTAAAAAAATACAAAATAAACTAAAAATAACCGTAATTTCAACAATGACGGCAAGTTTTTGGTGAAATTAAGTTAAGTTTGGCTCGTCAGTTATTGAACCTCCCGTCGCGAGAGGCGCGAGGGATTCCCATATAGACTATTAACTAGACTACCGAAATAGCCCCCGTCAGACCGCCATTACTGGGCTGTTTGTTTAACGTTCACGGGCGCACCGACCGCCAACGGATCTAAATTTTCTTTAATTGTTTGGCCATGCTGTTTTAGCTAAACCTAATCTACCAGTCGCGTCACCATTACAATTTCTAGGGCGATATTTGTTCCGACGATCTGAGGTAAGGGAGACCAGTCCCCTTAGTATTTTAATGCACTTTACTGCTGTTTAAAATTATACTACAAACCGACAAACTCTGCCCAAAATTCATCCCTTCAGCATAGCTGAGGGTCTTCTTTTGGAAGAAAGATAAAAGTCATTTAGAAAAATAAAGTTCTTTGATTATTCTATCCCTCAAGGAAATGAACGCACCACACGAAAACCGACATTATAGTTGTGGTCGCGCGGATTATAGTTGATGCGGAGGGCGGAACGACAATGAAGAGGAATGTCGCACCAAGAACCGCCGCGTATGACTTTATTTGGCTTATTATTGTTATTTTTAGCAGAATTTGATGGATTATTAGTATTAGAATTTTGAGCCTCAATCCAAGCACTACCATCAGTGGGCGCACCTTCATAGTTGCTGTGAAAATCGTCTTGACACCACTCCCAGACGTTTCCGTGCATATCGTATAAACCAAAGGCGTTAGCTACCTTAAAATAGCCCACAGGAGTTGTTTGGTTACGATATTCACCTGGGGGTTCATCAGCATAAGTAGATGAAGCTCTATAATTAGCTAAGTCTCCTGTGATGGTTTCCCCAAAATGAAAAGCAGTAGTTGTATTGGCACGACAAGCATATTCCCATTCTGCTTCGGTGGGGAGACGATAGCGTTGGCCAGTGAGTTTAGAGAGGCGATCGCAAAATTCTTGAGCTTGATACCAGTTAACTCGTTCTACTGGTCGATCCCATCGAGTTTTAGGCTTTTCTCCTTCATCTAACGGAGGTTGTAGGGGATCATCTTTGAATTTAGAGGGGTCGGGATCTAAATCAATATTAATGCGAAGATCCGTTCGTTCTGCGATCGCTTTCCATTGTGCCTGAGTAATAGGATAACGTCCCATAGCGAAGGGTTGAAGGATGACTTGATGTTGCGGTTTTTCTCTTCTAAAATAGTCCCAATTAAATTTTTTACAGAGTCGTTCAATTTCTGCATCATCGGTTCCCATCCAAAAGGTTCCCCCTGGAATTTCCATCAGTTCTAAGATCAGTCCTTCACTGAGTGCTTCTCTGATACCTGATGCTTGTTTTTGTTGCTGATTAATCACCCATTGTTCTTGACTTTCTTTCCCTTTAAAGACTCTGGAGAATAGATTTTGATTTTCTGTGGTTTCTCTTTCAATGGTAGCAACAGTAAATTGAAAAAGATGAGACTTTTGTTGACTCTGTTCACTTTTATCTGCTTCAACCGTTACCACTTCAAAAGTATCAGTTTTTAGTTCTGGTTCTTCTTTCTTCTCTTCTGTAACTTCTGGTATGGTTTGAGGTTGCTCTGGAGAATTAACTGATTTAGTTTCTAGGGAAGGGGATACTTCTTTGCTTAAAGGAACGGGTTGAGTCAATGCTTGATTATTTTGTTGATTTTTTGACCAAATTCTTTTTAAAGCTTTTAAGGATTTTTCACTATCAAACTTAACTAAACGAGTCCAAATGGTTTCAGCTAAAATCAAATTTCCTTCAAGTTCAGCATCCTTTGCATCTTCCCTAAGTTGAGAGAGATCAGCATCATTAGGGATAATATAATCAGGTAATAACAGTAAATGATATTTGGTTTCTGGTTCAACAGCAGCATAGGGAATTTGTATTTTTTGCTGATGTTTCCAAGTCACCTCTTTAACCCGATTTCTTAAACGCTGACATAACCGTTCTAAAGTAGCACAATTCCCTTCTCCTTGTAACCGTAACGACTCTAATAAAGCATAAGTAAAAGCACCATGATTCAACTCTGGTATTTCATAAGATAATTGATTATGTTGACAAGAAGAAATTTTAATAATTCCTTGTTCTTTTGATAAGTCAAAACTGGAACTTTTGGAAGGAGAATCTCGACAAGCATCCAGTAACATAATAATATTTCCTGCACCAGATCGACGCAGATAATTAGTAATTTCACTAATAGGAATAGCTGTGCGTTCAAACCCTTCTGGATCATTGCTACTATCAGAAAATAAAAGATAATCTTGTCCTCGATATTGCCTACCATGACCACTGAAGAAAAACCAAAGATTATCCGATAAATTTAAAAGAGGTTTGTCTGGTTTAAATTTATAACCTAACCAAGAATAAAACATCCCAGAAATAGGTTGAGAGGGAAAATTATTCTTCATATCAGGAATGGGTTCTGAGGTATCAGTAAAGAGATAAACCTTATCAAAATTTACCTCTTCAAAGAAATTGTTCATTTCCGTCGCATCATTCACCGCACAGTTTAAAGGACGGTGAAACCCATAACGATTAATCCCAACACAAATTGCCCAATTTCTAGCCATTTTTCCGAGTAAACTTTAACTTAATTGCTCCTTTTGCTCCTGCTTCACCACCAGTCCCTAAAATACCAATTTGTCCCTTACCATTAATTTCAATCGAACATTCTAATTCAGATAATTCTATACCATTAACCTTATTTTCTGCTTGGGTAAAAGCTTCTTGAATCACCTCTAATAATTCCCCAACATTTCGTTTTAAACGACTAACCGTAATAAAATTACCGCGATTATTTTCATCAGAATCATCATAATAACCCCCTCCACCGGAAGACGTTTTACTATGATCGGTTTCTCGAATAATCCAAATCCCTTTTTCTTCTGACATAACCTTTATCCACTTAACGACAGTTAAAACTTTTTTATCTAGGATCTTACCATAATATCAACTATAGTGAGAAAATAAGCTTTCTGGGTTTAACACTGTTAAACCCCTACCAGGAAGTATTTGTAGGGACATAATATTATTATGTCCTAATAGGTTCTCATATATCATTACTGATTGCTATATTCTGATTCCTATGGGATAAAAACAGAACCTAGTAATTCTCAATTCTCAATTCTCAATTCTCAATTCTACATTCTACATTCTAATACCAATTAATACCTTTCATTGTATTTTCAAGTTCTTCAATTAAACTATCTAAATTGACTTGTTTCTCTTCAAAACAAATAGGAGGAAAAGGATCACATTGATAATAAATTAATTTAATTTGACCTTTATTAATAGCAATCATCGCCACTTCTTCCTGAAAATTATAATTATCAATAATCCCTAAAACTTCTTGTATTTTCCCTTCAACCTTTTTATTTAATTCATCTAAAGATTGACGAGAACAACGAATAAAATGGGGTTCGGGTTCTAAATCAATTCCTAAGACATCTTTTTCTTCTTCCCACTCATTTTTTAAACCCCAAGCTAACGCCCCTAAATCTTGTTGATTTTCATTAACAAACCGATCTAATTGATATCGCCATTGATTTTCTAAATTATCTGGAAGAGAATCACCGAATTGTATCATTGATCACCTCAAAATTTGTCTTTCGTAAAAGGATTGTTTGAACTAAAATGGTGGGTTACGGACGGATTATTATCTTCTTGTTCTCACCTCAATGATAGCCGTCTAACCCACCCTAATTTAAACTTCCGACTTCATTTAACGTCCAGGAAGAGTATATTTCCAGTCCGTCGACCCCGTATAACCCGACTCTTGTGCCAAAGTTTCAGGCAGTTGTGCGCCAGATAATTTTTCTCCATTAATTTCCCAAGTAGGATAGGATTGAATTTCAGCAGCAACACAAGCATCCTGTTGAGGGTTTTTACCCCTGGGATCGCATTCGATATAGGTAACTTTCTCAAATGCTGCTTTACCAAAGATTTCTTTTTGGTCGAAACAATGGGGACACCAAAAGGCCCCGTACATTTTCGCTCCAACTGTCGTTAAGTGTTCAGCTAACTCTATTTCCGAGTCCCCTGACTCCGTGCTTATTTTCCATCCGTAGGGAGCTTGGGGTTGGACAACAGGCGACTCAATGGGAATACGTCCATCGATAGTGGGTTGATTAATGGGAGCATAAATAGCTAAGGTTCCCACTAAGGTAATCATAGCCACCACAATGGGAATAAAAAAGAGTTGACCCACTTCTTCCCAGTCTCGGCCAAAAATACTCAACCCCATCAAACTCAGGGAGAAAGCAGCCGAACCGATACAATAGTAACAAACCGATTGTAACTCAGTGGCTAAAATATACATCAAATAGCCACTAAATACAGCCATTGAAGTCCCTCCCGCTAACAGGAACAACCAGGTCCATTCATCCAGTTGTTTTCTAAAGCTTTTTTTCCCTTCTGGTTGGATTAATAACGGCCCCAAAGACGCAACGGACATACCACTATAAGCGAGAAAGCCGAATAAACTTAAGGGTAAACCAAACACAATAGCATAGGGACTATCCAGAACGCTCTTACAGCCTGTTTTCAGGGTTTCCGCATCACCGGCCCCGCAAGCTACGTCTCCCCCTGTTAGTTTAGTAATGGTCAGATAAGCCGTTAAAATAGCCCCTGCAATGGCGATCGCCCCAATCATTGGACGGGACCAACGATAAATCCAAGGAACCGAACGTCTACTACGAATCATAATTGTTCTTTAATTTAGTTCTCAATTATTCCTGATTTTAGCAACGGCTTAGGATCTCAGTCTGAGAGGTTGCTGAGATTTTGATTTTTCTTTAGATACAGTGACTTCTTTTGCCGCTTCAACAAATTGAGCAACACGAATGGGATCAACGGTTTCATTAATTTTTCCATGACGTTTCAGGGAACTGGCCACAATGACCCCATCGGCTGCTTGCATCAATGTACCAATATTGTCCCAATCTGCCCCACTGCCGATAAACACAGGAGTTCCTTGGGCTGCGTTGACAGCCAGTTCTAGGTCTTCGAGACTAGGGGGACTACCAGTTGCCCAACCGGAAAGAATCACCCCGTCGGCCAATCCCCTTTCGATGGTATCGTGGACGGCGGTGGTTAGATTAGGCGTTCCCAAGGGGCGGGCGTGTTTAACGAGAACATCGGCTAGAATAGCCACATCGGCCCCTAACCCTTGACGGTATCTTAAAAGTTCGTGGGCGTTCCCTTCAATCAATCCCTGATCCGTTGCCATAATGCCCGTTAAGACGTTAACCCGAATAAATTGGGCGTTTATGGTCGAAGCGATAGCCATTGCCCCTATTGCGTCATTACGTAGTAGATTGATGCCCACAGGAACCACTACTAAATTTTTAATGCGATCAACAATTAAGGTCATCGCACTAATCACCACTGGATCAACCTTTTCTTTTGTAAAGGGTGCATCAAAAAAGTTTTCGACGATGATGCCATCCACCCCACCGGCGGCCAGGGCGGTGGCTTCTTGTTCGGCCCGTTCAATCACTGCGGTTAAACTGCCTCCCCAACGTGGGGACGTGGGTAAGGGTAACAGATGAACGACCCCAATGACTGGGTTTGTCGTGTTGAATATTGAAATCAAGTCCACGCTTATCTACCTAACGGTCCACTACGGTTGCTACCGTCTCATATTTAGTTCCAATTAAAGATTGTATCTTATTGAGGGAACCGATGGGAGATGTGGGGAGTGGGTTGAGACTCCCTGGGTTAAAACCGCAGGGATTCTAGAGGTTATCTAAACAGGGGATAAATCCACCTGTTTAGACATTACTTTAGTTAGGGGGACTCCCATTGACCCCATCCTTTAAACCACCTGCATCCATTACAAATGCAGTTTTCTGAAGGTCTAAAGGACATGAAAAACCTAGCCACTGACCTATATTTTGACTGGCGTTCCAATCAGCATTACATTGATAACCATCAAATCCTCTGAAACAATGTCCATTTCTTTTACCAATTACACCATTACGATGATCACTTTTAGAAGTATAAGGTGCTGGTATTACTTGAAAAGGCACACCGTACTTAATGGCTTTATAACGAGTTAGGGTTTCTAACTGAAAGTATGACCAAGTATGACGATTATTTCCTGGGTCAGACCTGACTGTTTTAGATTGCTTTGAAGTTTGTCTAATATTAGATAAATCTTCAAACCTTAATCCCATACCATAATCTTTTGCCAATTGAACTAACTGCTTAGAAATACAATGATTGATATAGGTTATGATTCGTCTTTCAGATGACTCTAATCGTTTAATTACTTGACGCTTATTGGCTTTTTGCAGTTGTTTTCTAAGTTTTTGGTAGCGTCTTCTCAAGTGTTTGATTTGACGACCATTCCAAAACTTTCCGAACCCGTTAGGCAAACTAGCAACAGCAATCTGATTTTGACCTCTATCTACTCCAATCCAGTTTTTAACTGGTTCAGCATCAGGAACATCCATTGATACTGATAACAAAACATACCAGATACCCTTTTTAGATTTCCATAATTTAAGGCTACCTTTTCTGGGTGCGCTTTCTGGGGGCGATTGCGAATCGCCGGGGTCGCACCGCTTTTTAACCTTTTTTGTTATGAGTTTATCTAAAGTATCAGCATGACTAGCTTAATGAATAGCTAAAGGAATACGTTTTTTAACCCCTCTAATAATTGAGAAAGCCACTGAATAAGTATTACCTTTTTTCTCAATTCGCCATCCTTGATTATTAACTTCAAGGGGCAGACATTTGAACTTCTTAAGTTTAGTGGCAGCACAACTATTCCGAATAGTTTGATTAATCCAACCTGACCCAATCTCAACATGGTTGAAATCTTTACTGGTGTATTTTCTTCTATCCCTTTTAGGTATTTCTAAAAGCTGATTAGCAATACCTGTGTTTAACTCAGTTAATCGGTCAAACTCTTGCGATTTGCATTGGTTTAACCGATAAAAAGGGAGCTTAAGTGTCAGAGTTAAAATAGCCATAAACACATACTAACACATATCTTACATAAGTGTGAAAAATAAGATAGAATTGGTTAAAACCAATCGGGTCGCATTTCATCCATCCCTTAAAAGATGATGGCTTTCATGCTCCCGTTTTAATTCAGGTAAAGGGGGAAGCAGAGGAGGCGGCGCGAGGAGGAATTTAACTCTCTTAGAATTGGCTTTTTTTGTGTCTGAATAGGGAATAACCACCACTAATTGCTGCAAACGCCAACAAACTACCTAAAATCGAATCAACTCGATTAAATCAGAGAATTCTAATAATCATTTTATGGTTTAGTTAAGAAATGTCAAAACTCAAACTAACAATCCTGATAACTCAATCATGATGAAACTCAGAAATTCACCAAAACCAAGCTGTCAGGATTGCCATAATTGTGGATTGTAGGGGATATTTATTCGGCCGTTGCTAATTCGGTACTTCCTTTACTGCGACGACGGGTTAAGGTGTTAAAGAGCATGATCCCAATGGCTTTGATTAAGTTACCTTCTAACTCCATAAACATTTTCATGTTCATACCAAATGCAGCATTGGCTTCATCGACAATCTTCTCGGCTGTTGTTTGATCGACGGGCAATTCATTTAATGCCTGACGATATTGATTTTTAAAGGCTTTTTCATCAGAAATGGTTTCAAATTCATAAAAGGCTGTTCCACCATTTTCTCCTAAATTCATCGCCCGTTGAGCAATTTTCTTGAGGATTTGTCCCCCGGATAAATCTCCTAAATAACGGGTATAGGAATGGGCAGCTAATAACTCAGGTTGAGTCTGCGCAACTTCGTGAATACGGGCAACATAAGCAGTAGCTGCTTCTGAAGGAGCAATTTCCTTGCGCCAATTGGCTCCATAATAAAAAGATAAATCTTTCTCTAAAGACTGCTTGCGATGTAACTGGGGAAAGTAAATTTTAGAAACCAGTTCATGATGGCTTAATTTGTCCATCTCTTCTTCCATCGCACTGTAGACAAAGTAGAGATTAGCTACCAATGTTCGATAGGAATTCTTTTCAACAACTCCTTTTAAAAAACACTTGACAAAACCAACATTTTCAGCCATTGTATGGGATTTTTTTGTGCCTTCCCGTAACATGGTTGCTAAATTAACGCTCATGCTATCTTTTCCTGTTATTTTAAGTGAACACTAGATCGGTAACTTAATGACAAATGCTTAAACAACCGCCTTAGTTGTGTAGCCTATCCTGATTTGGTGCAACTTTTTATTAAGAATTTTTACAAAGAGTTCCCATTCAAGGGGAATTTTTCATCAAGTTTTGTAAAGAAATTTAAAATCAAAAAAAGGGGCGATTTTGCCCCTTAACTTCCTTCAAATGTAGAAATTAGTTTTACCCTTAAACTTCAGGGGTAACACGAGCATAGAAAATACCGCGAATTTTCACATCAACTGGTTCTTTTGCTCCTAAGTCGGTATCAGAAGGCTGTTCACTTTCAAATACGCCAGCAATTTCTCCACTTTCTTTGTCTACTTTCGTCACTTGTAAAGAAATCGAGCCTTGACCAATGGGGGTCTTTTTAACATTGGCATAATCTTCTTTATCAGCCGTTGCGGGTAAAGCAACTGCGTTATCATAACCAGTGGCTAAACCACGACCTTTAGGATCAAGGAAGGTGGCTCCACGATAGGAAGGGACTTTGAAGTCCCCTTCAAAATCGATAGAACTATTGATGGAGGTAAACCCAGGTTCTGTTTTACCGATTAAGTTTTTGATGGTGAAGAAGAAAGGAACTTGTTCACCCCCAGGTAATTGAACAGTAACGGGTTGGAAGTCAATACCCCCTTCTTCATAGAAGGTAACCACACCCTCGTCATCAACGGTAATTTTGCCGCTAATTTGCTCTAAGCTAGTGGTATAACGGGTTAATAATTTACCAGGGACATATTCTGCTTCTTGGCGTTTATTAACGGGTTCTTCCTTAACAAAATATTCTTGAGGTTCTAAACACAAGTCATCAACCAAGTAGTTTATCCCTGGTTCGATAGCAAGAGAACCCCGTGTAAATTCAGAAATTTGCGGACATTTGTTAGCTAGTCCAGTGTTTAAAATCTCGTCGTAGGTTAAGTCTTGGGGGTTAACTGCATTATCTTGGGGTTCACTACAGGCGGTAAGCAACCCTAAACATAAGGCAAGAAAAGCAATAATTAATGCACGAAACCTCATAATCATCCTCGCTTTGTCAATCTCAAATTAAAACATCTTGTCCCTATGGCCATTACTCATAAAGGAGATAATCTTATAGTCTTTTGGACAAGTTAGGCAATTGCATCGGGATCTACTCTACCAGAAAACGACTAGAGGGTGAGCAACTGGTTGAAAAATCTGCTCATTGCTGGCTATAGGAAATGTCTGATACTAATAGGGTGTGGATGACAAGTTTGTAGAAGAAAATATGATCTTACCAGGATAAATCATAGGACAAAGTGAAATATAAACCGTTTTCTTGCCAGGTTCTATCCCGATTTTCCACCTTAATTAAGGGATAACCCCAATCAAACCGTAGTTGAAAATTATTAAATCTTCCTACTAATCCTAAGCCCATTGAGGCTAAATTGTTATGGTCAATGGCATTGGTTTCATTATCCCATCCCATGCCATAATCAAGAAAAGGAACGATTTGTAAAACCCCCTGATTCTTAAAGGCTCTGAGAACGGGTACTCTGATTTCAGTGGTGAGAAAAAAACCATTATCTGTTAATAAATAATCTTGTCGATAGCCGCGCACACTGCCTAAACCCCCCACACCAAACTGCTCAATAGGGACGAGGGGATCAGCCGATAATTGCCAATTACTTCTTACTAACCAAAGGCTATCTTTTCCCAGAGTTTTGACGTATTGGCCTTGTACTCGCCAAGCTAAAAAACCACTATCGGGAATGGGTTCAACCCCAGGAAGGGTAGGAGCAATTGTGGCCCCTAAGGTTTCTAAACCTAAACTAACTTGAGAGCGAATGGCAATAATTTGCTCGGGACTTTGTTGGGTAAAATTAGTTTGCCAACGTAGGGCAAAAATCTTAGTATTTCCTGCAACATCAGCACTTAAGGAAAAGGGAAAGGGTTCATTAAATAAAAAAGATTGGGTTCGTCGCCAAGAGGCGTTTATTTCCATGGCCAACTCGGTAAAAGTTTCAGCTTCAATGCTGCGAATCAAAGGATGAGTTAAAGTTAATTCATAGGAATCATAAACCGAGGTAATATCCCGTTTATTTCCGTCGCGATCGATATCATCAAAGGGATACTCTACCACGGCATTATCACTATGAATATAATCTAATTTTAGGGTGGTATTTTGATTCGTTAAAGGAACTTGATAGGAGACTCCATAGCGATCGCTGCCATCGGTGTTAATATAGTTAAAATTGACTTGCTCTCCCCATCCCCAAAGGTTGGCTTGACTTAGTTCAACCCCAGTTTGAATACTTCCTACACTGGGCGATCGCCCATTATCTAGAATGGGAGAAATACGAGAGGTAGCAGCCGGAATATAAGTGACTGTGAGTCGATTTTTAGCGGGTTCTTTTCCTTTGGATAGTTGAGCAGAAATACGCTCAATTAAGGGGTCTAATTGTAATAATTGAATGGCTTCGAGTAGATGATTAATGTTTAAGGGTTTTTCTAGATTCACTGCTAAACGAGCATGAATATACTGACCTAATTTTCCAAATTTTTCTGGTTTATTTTCTAAACTGATAGTAATGTTTTCTAGTTTGCCTTCAATAATTTTGAGGTTAACAATTCCTTTTTTTTCTTGTTGAGTTTTTTCAGGAATGATCACAATTGCTCCAGAGGTTTGATAGCCTCTTTGTTGATAAAAATCGGCAATTACTGAGGCTATTTGTAGCAGTTGTGTTAGGGTTAAAAACTTCTCTTTAATGGAAGCAATGGGTTGAGGAGGATCAAGCACTTTAATATCTTTGATCTCTTCTGGAGTAAACGCAGTGTAATCTCCTGTTAATTTAAGTTCAGTGACAAAAATGCGGTCATTGATTGGCAGTTCATCAATATCTTCTTGTTGGGAAATCCTTTGAGGAATTTCTAATGTTAAAGGAGACGGTTGACTGTGAACTAAACGATATGGAAAAATAGTTAAAACAAGAGAAAAAATAGATAGAAAAGTTTGATAACTATTGAGCATATTTTTATTCATTTGATGATGCTCTCGAATCATATTTTGATTGACAGAATACAAGAAAAATATAACAGTTTTCTCGCATTGTTGTTAATTTATCAATTCAACTCATAACAATTAGGAGTTATTAGGCAAATATTTGCATAGATGCAATAAGCTTTTATGTATGCAATTAAAGGTGAAGTGGATTTATTACCTTTTTATGCGAAAAAAAGTGATAAAAAGGAAAATATACTTTAACAGCGGTTTTTTAGTCCAAATTATTTTGTTTAATTCTAAATTCGCCTATTCTAAACTCTAAATTTGCGCATTCTGATTGAGCTATAAAAAATTGCAATACCGTTTGCGTCACTCTTTTGTTATCCTTACATTAGGAGTGAAGAATTATCGCTCTGTATTGAAAACGAGTGATTCTAAAACAGAGTTAATTATGAGTAAAGTCAAAACCATAGTCAGAGGGGTATCAAAGCGTATTATAGCAGCTTTAGCCTTGTCTGGGTGTGTCTTAACTGGTGTGCAACCCCTGTCCCTAGCCAATGGTAATCCAGGGTTAGTGATTTTCAGTGGTGTCGAAGAACGGAGTGATATCCTAGGGTATAAATTAGATTTCGATGGAAGACCCAGATTTATGGGTGAACGGATGAGACTTCGGATCAAAAAGAAGAAGTTAACCCAAGGAGTCAGTAAGTTTTTTATTTCTTATCTCAAAGATCCTGAATTTGATGGTAAATTTAACACCAATTCTGTAGAAGTCAGAGTTGATGGGGAGTCTCTTCCTCTTAGAGATGTTTATTGGGATAAGGAAAGTCGTGTCATAGAAATTGATCTCAAAGAACCCCTTGAAGCTGGAAACAAGGCAGAAATTGTCTTTTCTAACCTCAAAAATCCTAGTTCTGGCACTTATTACTTCATTTGTGATGTTTTAACATCAGGACAAATTCCTTTAAGGGTTTATATTGGTACTTGGATTATTTCGTTTAACCGAACATAAGCTGTAGGGTGGGCAATGCCCACCCTACGGTGTTAAAATCGCTTCTCATATCTCACACGAAACTCATTAAAGGCGTAATCGTAGGAAAGACGGACATAACCTTTATCTTCCACTTCATAGATAGTTTCTAAAAAGGGAACAATTCGGAATTCTGCGCTATTAATGGTATCACTTACTGCAGTTTCCACATCATAGATAACAGTTTGAAAGACCATAGGTAGGGCAAGTTGAACAATTCCAAATTGTAATAATTGTGAGGTACCTTGTCCTTGTAAAGCTTCTGCTAAAACAATTAATTGTTCTCCTAACAAACGAACTATTTGCCCTTGACTTCTAGGGGGACTACTACTCAAACTGATCACAGGATTACCCAATAATTGTTCATCACTGGTTTCTTGTGCTGCCAGGGTTTGTAAACAGGTACTCACTTTATCTAAGTCTTCTTGAGATAAGCTAGTTGTGGTATCAATGGGTTTAAGGGGATCTTGAATTTGACATACTTCAAATTCTTCTTTTCCTAAATTAGGAACTAACTGGGATAAAGGTCCATTAAGCCCTAAATAAATATTGATCCGTTGTACTTTATTAAGACTGTCATCAGGAATTTCTGTGATATCGGCTGAACGGATATTTTTGGTGGTATTGGGAACTTCTGAAACAATGGTTCTTAGAGAAATATCCAGTCGAGGATCTAATAATCCTTTATCTGGGGAAAAGGCAATTTGATTGATATTACGACGTTCCACAAAAAAGCGAGTTTCTAAAAAGTTAACAAAGCCTCGATTAATATTAATAATACCTTCTGGTTGTAGGGCAGTAAAATCAGCTAAAGAGCCTTTGACTACAACATCTCCACCAAAATCAAAGCGAAAAATAGGAAAGATTTCAATAAATAAATTTTCTAAACTTACCTCAAAATCTTCTAATTTTGGCATAAAAGGGATGGCTTGATTACTAGAAACTTGATTATTATTATTAGGTAAAATCCATTGATTTATTTGGAAAACTGTTTCTTCTTTACTAGCTAGGTTAGTTGGAATAAATATTTCTCCATTCGCTAATTTAACATTACCGCTAACCACAGGGTTAATGGCTGATCCTGTCAGAATTATTTGACCATCTACTAATCCCCTGTATAATCCTTCTAGATTAATTTCTCCCTTATCAATAGCAACAGTTAAGGGGGTTTCTAAATTAGTTTGGGGTTTAAATAAGGGTAAAATTCCTGCAATATTGATGTTACTATCAGCAAAGTTTCCTTGTATTTGTTCGACATTGATCACTTGATCTTTAATAGAAACTGTTCCCGTAACGGTTAGAGGTTGGGGTAAGGCTGCACTTTGAAAAACGGTTTCATTTAAAGTAATGGTTCCCCCTGCATTTAAGTTAGATATTAACAACCCTTGAGACATATCTAGGTTTCCTGTTGCTTGGGCATTAATTTCTCCTTCTCCTTCGGTCAAGAAAATCTGTTCACCTGTTAAAATACTAACTAATTTTAATGCTTCTGTATCTAACTTAATATTGATGGCAAAAGCATCATTATCGGTGTAGGTGGGAAAAGGAAGATCAAGAGTGGCAAAAATCAGGGAATTATCATCAGTCAAGAGTTGAAATCTTGCATTTTCATAAGTAAATTTTCCTGCAATTGTTGCATTAATGGGTCTTCCTTGAAAGGTAGCATCTACAAAACCAAATTCTCCTTGTATTTGAGGATTCACGGGACTTCCACTAAGAGTACCAGACGCATTTAAGGCCCCCGTTGCATCGATAGGAACCTTGACAAAGTTATTAATAGTATCAAGAGAAAAATAATTAACTTGCCAATTTGCTGCCACTTCTTGCAAAGAAAATGTTCCTTCTAAACCCAAACGAGTTCGATTAATTTGAATAGTAGCAGGATTAATGGTCAAGACATTATTAGTTAAGTCAGCATTAAGGGTAATTTCATTGATAGGGATAAATGATTGATCTCGTATCACTAACCCCAAAGGTTCTATAATATCGGGGTAGGGTGTTTGGGGATGCCATTCCCAGTTTTTTCCACTTAAGGCAACATTGATATTGGGTCGATAAATCGTCCCTCCTAAAACAATCTCCGTATTAAACTGGCCTCGCATATCTAGTTCAGTAGGAACTCCACCTTTTTCCTCTTTATCGGCTAATTTCCTAATTTCCTGGTCAATAACAGCCAATAAGTTGATCTGTTCAGCAATATTACCATCAGGGTCTCCTACAGACTCAGGAGAAATTGCAGTAGCATTTTCATAGTCAATGGGTTTAATTTTCAGTAGATCCAGCAACCGTTCTACATTGGACAGTTTCAGCGCAATAAAGAGGTCTTGGACGCGACCGTCTTCAATATTTAAGCGACCATCGATATCCCCGGATTCTAAATTGAGTGAACCTTGTATCGCATACAAACTTTGACCTAAGCTAAGGGTGGCATTGTCTAAGCGAGCAATATTGTTTTGATAGATAACATCTGCGGTGAGTTGCTTCGCTTCTACAAAGCCAATACTAGGGTTATCTATGGTTAGTCTTCCTCTTCCTTCTAAGGTGTAGGGGTTAATGACAACCTCGGTTTCTACTTTTCCTGACAAAAAGCCAGGAATACCATAGTTTTGTCCTGGGGCAATTTTAAAGATATCTAAGGGAAATTGCTCGATTTTGGTCACTAATTCCTCGCCTTGTAATTTACCCGTCACAGCAATGGGGAGTTGCTCTCCTGCTTGTTGACGCAGTTCAAAGGCTACGGGAAGATAAGGCAAGGGACAGTCTTGACGGATACAAGGTTGCAAAGCAGCAGCAATGACATCTTCATTCCCTCGTAAGTCTAGGGCAATGGTTTGACCGAGACTCCCATCAATTTTCCCTGTTAGTAAGGGTTCAAAAATGCGATCGTTGAAGGCAAAGTTGCGTAGGGTTAGGTCTCCTATGAGTTTAATGTTGCCTGGGGTTGTGGGGGCCCTGAGTAGGTTTTTCCCTATCAGGGTTCCTTGAAACTCTCCCACCCCTTTGAGTTCGAGTTCTTTGGGGAGAAAGTCCTTTTCTACAGGAACCAGGTCAATGAGTTGGGTTAAGGGTAAGTCATCTAGGATGGAAGTCGCTTCTACAGACAAGTTAACCGTTGCATCTGGGAAGGTGAGAGGATTGGAAACTAGAATCTTCCCAGTGGCGTTTAAGCTTTGTCCATCGGCCTGAATTGCGATATTATTAGCATTGATAGGCAAAATGCCACCTTCGTCGAAAAGGCTGGATATACTCCCTGAAAGATAAATTTCGGCATTTAACTCATTTATATCAACTTTTGGCGCATCTGGGACGATTTGAGTAAGAATTAGATCAGGTTTAAGGTTGGATGCAGTGACCTCAGTTGTCCATCGATTATTTTGTAAACGGGTTAGGGTATCAATGGTTCCGTCTGCGGTGGCCAGTTGTAGGTTAACCGTTGCTTGAGCGGTACTAAGGTCGGGTTTTGAGGAGAGTAGGGGTAGGACTTGACTAGAAACAGTAGCCTCTCCTCCGATTAATTGAGCAGCAATGGGCAAGTTAGGAATAAGATTATCTAAAGAGAGAGTAGAAAGATCAACCACCCCTCGAACTTGACCACTGCCTAAGTTTCCCACGACATTAATGGGACTACCATCTACCATTAATTGGACATTAGCATTGCCCCGAAAACTACTAATATTCGGCGTTCCACCTAGGGAAGAAAGGAGAGAGTTAAGGTTCCCAGTGAGAACAAGATCGCTGCTGACTAAGGTTGATGGTACTGGTAAGTTGGGAATAATGGGATTGAGGGAAATAGTTCCTATTTGGGCTAAAGTGGTTAAAATCCCATTAGTGACTTCGATATTCGCATTAATGGGGCTTCGGTTGACGGTTAACTGTACATTCCCATTGACATTGAGACGATTAATATTTATTTGTCCATCTCGGAAGATGTCTGTCAGGGAACCGGAGAGATTGACATTGCTTCTACTGAGTTGAACGGGAACGGTTACATTGGGGACGTAGGGATCAAGGGGTAAGCCAGAAACCACTGCTGTTGCGGTAAGATTTCCTTGAGACAAGGCGGTTTCTAAGGCGATCGCTCCTTGTCCGATTTGCAGATTTAGGTTCCCTTGGCTTTTAATAGTATTGAGATCAAAATTATCAAGTTTCCCTGCAACATTAATATTGCCACTACTGAGGGTAACAGTTTGGTTAACAATTTCATCAGTACAAGGGACGAAAGAACAAGCAAGTTGAACAAAGGGATTAAGAGAAAATTTGTTAGCTTTGATTAGGGTTTGCCATTGTTTCTTTTCTATATTTCCTAATCCTTGTACTGTAATATTGCCTTGATTAGAGGTTAAAACAGTATCTTGAATTAAGATATTTTTTTCTCCTACAAGAAGGGAACCCCTACCTGAGATGTTTTCTCCTGAAACATTTATAATTCCAGGAGCAGACCATTCTATTTTTCCTTTGGGGTCTCCTAAAGTTCCTCCTACTTGACCTTTAGCTTGAAGGGTTCCTATACTAACATTTTGAGGAGACTGATAATAGGGTTCTACTAATTTTTGTCCTGGTAAATTGGCTGTAAATGCTAAAGCAATGGGTCTTGTTTGCCAATCTATTGGCTTATTTTCTTCTAAAGCTTTTAAGATACCTAAATCAACTTTTCCTGTTGCAGTAATATCACCGCCTACTGTTGGTTTAATCTGAAATTGTTTAAGATTGATTTGATTTAAAGTTGCTTGAAAGACTGTTTTAAAATCTTGGATAGCTGTTTTTTCAATTAGTAACGGTTTACTATTGTTAATTGTCCCTGTTAAAATCGGATTTTTTATCTCTCCTGTTAACCTGATTTTGCCTTCAATTTCTCCCTGTAAATTAATGGGTAACTTAACTTCTAAAATTTCAGATAGATTATTGAGAAGAAATGGATTGACATTAACATCAATATTATAACCATCTTGCCAATTAACTGAACCCTCAACATCGGTAGTAAACTCTCCTAAACTTATTTTAGTGTCCCTAAAATTAACTGTTTTTCCTATAAAGTCGAGTCCTAAATTAAGGGTGATAGGAACTTTTAAAGGTTTCAGGGATGCCTCCACATCAGAAATTTCAAATCTTCCCACTCCTTCTGTTCCTTCTATTCCCTCCAAAGAGGGGACATTAATATCTAAATTGCTCTCAATCAAACCTTTTTTTACAGTGATAGGTGAGTCAGGAATTAATGCAGCTAAACTAGGTAATCCTAATTGAGAAATCATCAATTGAGCTTCCGTTTCCAATGATTTTATATTGGTTTCTCCTTTTATATTGACTGCACTACTAAGTAAATTAACATCTAAATCATAACTAACCACTTGATCATCATCGGACTTATAAAAATATCCTGCTTCCCCATCTGCTGTCACTTTAACCAGTTCCTCAAACCCTTGAGGAAGCACAGAAACTTTAGCATTATTGAGATTAATATCGGCCCGAATATCAATGGGTAAATTTAATTCACCTTCCATATCAATGTCTGGTAATTGTACCCATTCTCCCGAAGAATCTTGTTCAATATATACATCAGGAGTATCCACAGTAATTTGAACATCCACAGGCTGTCCAATTAACACAGGTAAGAGATTAACTTGAACCGTTATTGCTTCGATCTCAACCCGATCTGGATCAGTTTCTGTGGTAGGAATAGAAGAAGAGCCAATACTAATGCGATTAAAAGAAAAACTTTCAACCTCTCCAACTCTTACCTCTCTTTCTAATACTTTACTCAACTCCCTTGATAAGAGAGGGGACAAGTTTTGATAAACAAAATAATTAACACCTGTGTATGTCCCAACTCCCAAGAACAATAACACTCCACCTGTAATGATAGTAGAGGGTTTCTTGATAAAATTAACCAACTTCTGTAAAACATTTGTACCTCCCCCAGAAGGATCTGGGGGTGGGTTGGGGGGTAAATTAGTCATAATTCCGTGTCGAACACTCCTCACCAATAAAGAGTAACCTATTACCACAGTATGACTATAGCCGTCGGTTAATCTTGCCCAACATGATAACGAACTTTAGAGTTAATCATCAACCTAACAGGGGGGGGGGAGTCAGGAGTCAGGAGTCAGGAGGAATTCACAGAGGTTACATTTTTTAACATAGTGCTGTTTATTTATGTCCGACTACTTAGGCAGAAGAGTAATAGGAATGATTAGTAAAAATGCTCTCCAAAAATGAATTTATTAATCGATTAAGCGGGGAAAATAAACGACAAAACAATTGAACTATTTTCGGGTTTTAAAAAACAACTAGCCAAGGTTTTAAGTGCTAAATCAATGGATAATGGATAATTAACAATTAATAATTAATTCAGTTAAAAACAAGATGAGTTCGACAGAACATAAAATCGATGGTTTAATAGTCACATCGTTAACTCGAAACCCTTATTCTTTCGTTAAAAATGTTCCAACTCCGAACTCCGAACCCCTCACTCACCTTAAAAACATCTCCTTCTCGATGCAGTTCGTCTTTAATGGAAACCACCAAGATCGGACTGCACCGCTTTCAAGGATAAAAGCGAATAGGAAGTTTTGTAGCCATTATTGAATAATTAAAGCTGTTTTTCCGGTTATTAGTCCTGTTTCTAAGGCTTCATGGCCTTTATTTGCTTCTTCTAGGGGAAAAGTTCGACTTAAATGTATCTTTAATTTTCCTTCATCGAATAAATTGCGACCTTGTTCGAGAATCTCTGTTTGATAGCTTTGGGCTGTTTCTAACCCCATTAAACTCGGTGTTAACATCAATTCTAAGCTAATGCGTAAATTGCGATTACGGGCAACTTTTAAGTTATCTAAACTGGTATCAGGTTGTAGAATCGTAACAATATCTCCATAGACTTTGACCAATTGACAAGTCTCAAAAAATCTTTGACCCCCAACCGTATCAAAGGCCACATCTACCCCTTCTCCATTAGTCCAATTTAAGACCGTTGTAACCACATCCGTTTGTGAGTATAAAATAGGTTCATCGGCACCCAATTGTCGGGCTAATCTTCCCTTATCTGTTGAGCCTACTGTCGTAGCAATTTTAGCTTGTTTTAATTTAGCGAGTTGAATAGCAATATGACCAACCGCAATCTTGCCCCTGGCCTAAATTTTTGGACCTTTTCCCCCACTGCTTCAACGATCCCTGATCCATCACACCCCAAAATAGCCGGCATTTCATTGGGGTAAAAGGTGCCTCGTTTCCGTATTTTTGTGTCAATGGGATTGATTCCTGCTGCTTTGAGTTTAACTAAAATTTCTGTCGGGGTTTTGATAGTGGGTTTAGGGACTTTAGATAAGGTTAAGACATCAGGGGTTCCTGCTTTCGTCATTAAAATTGCTTTCATCATCGAAAAAAATTGCTGTTTACTGAGATTTCCTTAAGAGATAGGGGAGTTGTAACTATTATGCCTTGTAATAAAAATACAACCTTTGATTATTCATCATTCTATGTACGAGAAACTAACTTCCCCTACCACTGGTTCTAAGATCACCTTTAAAGATGGTAAACCCATTGTTCCTAATGATCCCATTATTCCCTTCATTCGTGGCGACGGAACAGGTATTGATATTTGGCCAGCAACGGAAAAAGTGATTAATGCTGCGGTAGCGACAGCTTACGGGGAAAGTAAGAAAATCAATTGGTTTAAAGTTTATGCAGGAGACGAAGCTTGCGATCGCTATGGAACGTATCAATATTTACCCCAAGATACATTAACAGCAATTAAGGAGTATGGTATTGCTATTAAAGGACCTCTCACCACACCTGTAGGTGGCGGTATAAGGTCTCTTAACGTGGCTTTACGACAAATTTTTGAATTATACGCTTGTGTCCGTCCCTGTCGCTATTATCCAGGGACTCCCTCTCCGCATAAATCTCCTGAAAAATTAGATGTTATCGTCTATCGGGAAAATACAGAGGATATTTATTTAGGAATTGAGTGGAAAGAAGGAACAGAAATTGCTCAAAAATTAATCAATTATTTGAACAATGAACTCATTCCAGCTACACCAGAACATGGGAAAAAACAGATTCGTTTAGACTCAGGTATTGGGGTTAAACCCATTAGTAAAACAGGTTCTCAACGGTTAGTTCGTCGTGCGATAGAACACGCTTTACGGCTTCCCAAAGCGAAACAAATGGTTACTTTGGTGCATAAAGGTAACATTATGAAATACACTGAAGGGGCGTTTCGAGATTGGGGTTATGAGTTGGCAACTTCAGAATTTAGAGACGTTTGTGTGACGGAAAGAGAATCTTGGATTTTGAGTAATAAAGAAGGTCAAGCTGACATTTCTATTGAAGATAACGCTAGAAAAGTTGAACCCGGTTACGATGGTTTAACCCCTGAAAAAAAAGAAGAAATTTGTGCCGAAGTCAAAGGAGTTCTTGATGCCATTTGGGACAGTCATGGAGATGGAAAATGGCAAGATAAAATTATGGTGAATGACCGTATTGCTGATAGTATTTTCCAACAAATTCAAACCCGTCCTGATGAATATTCTATCCTAGCAACCATGAACTTAAATGGAGATTATTTATCCGATGCTGCTGCTGCTGTTGTGGGTGGTTTAGGAATGGGTCCAGGGGCCAATATTGGGGATACTTGTGCTATTTTTGAGGCGACTCATGGCACTGCCCCCAAACACGCAGGACTGGATCGAATTAATCCTGGATCAGTCATTCTTTCTGGGGTAATGATGTTAGAATATATGGGCTGGCAAGAAGCCGCAGACTTTATTAAAAAAGGCATTGGCAAGGCGATCGCTAATCGTCAAGTCACTTATGATCTCGCTCGTTTAATGGAACCAAAAGTCGATCCCCCTCTTAAATGTTCAGAGTTTGCTCAAGCAATTATTGATCATTTTAATGATTAATTGATTGTTCAAACTTGATAGGGATAATTAATGAATTATCTCTATCGAAAAAAGTAAGATGAACTTGAGTTCAGTGTTAGGATTTGTGAGTTATAGGTTATAAGTTTTTAACGAAAGAATGAGATTTTGAGACTTTTTCTATCCCGTCTGTGTTTCAATTCAAAGCTTGTCTAGCTTGAGTGAGAACTTTACCCGCAGATTGAGCAAAAACGACGGTGAGCAATATTCCTAAAATAAAATCTGGCCAAAAAGAACCCGTTAAGAAAACTAAACCAGCAGTGAGCAATACTGAAGTATTCGCCATAATGTCGTTACGAGAACACAGCCAAACTGAGGACATATTTATGTTGTCATCACGGTGACTATGTAAATTCATGAATTAGATTGACAATCTGAAGACTATGTGTCACATTTATTGAGTAATAATTCAATCTTTCCATAGGAAAACGATGATCTATGATTAATTCATGTGCTGGTCTTTTTCTTTGTTCAATAACATCCATGTAGGAATAGAAATCCAAAATTTTTTGAATTAACTTTTTTGGTATATTAGCAGCAGCATTAGCTGTTTTGATTTCTCCCGTCCAACAATCCCATCTAGTTGTCTTTTAGCACTCGGAACAAAATTCATTTTTTGAGGAAATAACTAATCCAGGACGGTTTTTAGTTCCTCTCTGTAAACCTTGTATTCCTCCACCTCCTGCATACTGTTCTGAAGCTATGGTTTTTCCTTAATGCCATTGTTTGTCTGATAGTATTGAAATACTTTTCTTTGTGTAGTATTTGGCTTAAACTTTGACAAAATTTCTGCCACTAAGTTATTTTTACTCATTTGATAAATTAGCTATTTCTGTTTCTAAATCTTTAAGTAATTCAGACACAGTAATACCCAAGCCACTAGCTAAACTAACAAGAGCCGTCAAAGATGGATTTCTGATACCGCGTTCTACACCAGAAATGTAGGTACGATCCAAATTAGATAGAAATCCCAGTTGTTCTTGAGAAAGTTGTCGATCTCTTCTCTTATGTTGAATTAGTTTTCCTAAAGCTAGAAGAATTAACTTTTTTGTCTGACTCATAAGTCTATTTCAGCGTTTTGTAGACTATGTGTCTATAGACTATGTGTCACATTTATCTTATTTAAGTTGTATGTATGTTAGTTTTTTTCCATAAATTCTTCAAAATCATCCAATGGCCAAACTGGGTTTAACAATTGCTGGTACTATACTTTTACAAGCCATTCTTGCCCCACCAATATTTCTGGCAACAGGACCAATGCGTAAAGCAGCTAAACCACCCATAATAAAAAAGTTAGACTTGGGGAGACGTAAATATTTATCTAGTACGGGTAAACCGTTAACTATTTCTGTGGGATAAGCATTGAGTACCTCTTGTAATAAGGGATACTCTTTGATATTAAATCTCGTACCAGTAGCTAACCAGATACGGTTAAATTGATATTTACTTCCGTCGTCACAATACACCTGCCAGAGATTATCTTGCCATTGTGCAGTCCTAACCTGACAGCATTCATTGATTATCATTGTATCTTCGGAGACTGCCTTTCTTAATTGCAGCATCATTTCAGGAGTCATTGAACCGCCATTGCGCGCTTGCTGTATTTGTTGATAACGAACAGACCAATCAGTTTCGGCGTGAAAGTCTTTGAGATATTTGGGTCCTAACCAACCAGGATCGGCATCAAAGATTTTTTCTTGTAACTGTTTTCTGGTCATTAAGGTAACAGTCGCCCCCAAGTTGATCGCACCTTTGGCTAAATGTCCGCTACTTAAACCACCGCCAACAATTAAAATTCTTTCTCCTGTTACGTTCAGTTTGTTTAAATTTACCTGTTGAGAATGACATAATCTATCTGAGGGGTAATCTGAGGTAATCTTCTTTACCCAATCAGGAAACTGTCTTTTCCCACTTCCCGTAGCTAATACCACTCTACGAGTCATAATAGTTTCTCCCGTATCTAAAACCAATTGAAATCGAGGTCGAGAAGCACATTTCATTGGTAGAATCTGGATAACTTTAGCTGGATAAACCTTATCTGCTAAGTTCCAGCGACGAATTACTTCCTTACAGAAATCATTAAATAGTTTTGTCCCAGGTCTGTCATAAGGAGGAAATAACTCGTTATGTCTATGTTCGGCAAAAGTTCTTAATTGATGGGGATTGGGATCGGGGTGATGAACCGCCGGCGATCGCAAAGAAGGAATTTGTTGTGCTGCAAATTGTAGCTGCCATTGACTCAGCCAAGTTTGACTGGGATCGAAAATTAAAAATTTATGATCATACTTTGCACTTTTTTGTAAGAGGTGGGTGGTTAACGTTAGTGCCTGAACTCCTGCCCCAATGATTGCTAGGTCTATATAATCAGATAGTGCCACTGTGCATTAATAAAGAGAATGATAATCATTCTTATTGTATAATAATGATTATCATTTTAATTAACCAGTTATCTACTAAATTATATGAGTTCTATGAATCAATATCTATTTGTACTCCATCGTCTTCGTCCCAAAGCATCTTTACAACGTTTTGTCATTACAGCTTTCACTGGCTTGATTGCGATCGCTTGTAGTCCAGAACCGACTCCCTCAACAAGTTCTGATCCCACATCCTCAACAAGTTCTGGTCCCAAGATTGTCACTACTTTTTTACCGGTTCATTTATTTACTAAAGCTGTAGTAGGAGATACGGGAAAAGTAGATATTTTGATTTCCCCTGGGACGGAAGTTCATGACTATCAAGCCACCCCAGAAGATGCTAAATTGTTAGCACAAGCAGATGTTTTAGTAAAAAATGGTTTGGGGATGGAAGAGTTTTTATCAGATTTAGTTGCCAATGCAGGTAATTCTGAACTTCAGCAAATTGATTCTAGTGAAGGAATAGAAGTAATGGAAGGGGAACATGGACATGATGAACATGGACATGATGAACATAAACATGATGAACATAAACATGAAGAGGAAAAACACGGACATCACCATCATGGGGGAAAAGATCCTCATGTCTGGTTAGATCCTGTTTTAGCGCAACAACAGGTAGCGAATATTAGAGATAAGTTAATCGAAATTGAGTCCAGTAATGCAGATAGCTATCGTAGCAATGCTGAAGCTTATATTCAACAACTACAAGAGCTAGATAATGAATTTAAAGAAAAATTAGCCCCAGTTCAAGGTTGCAATTTTATTACTTTTCACGATGCTTTTGGCCATTTAGCGCAACGCTACGGACTGCAACAAGAAGCAATCGTTCACATTCCTGAAGATAGCATTACTCCCCAAGATATCCAACGGGTACAACAACTAGCTAAGGAACATTCTGTTAAAGCTTTATTGACTGAACCAGGAATTGAAGACAAACGCATTAAGCAAATATCCAGTGACTTAAATCTATCTCTAGAAGTGATCGACCCTCTAGAGTCGGGAGAAACCGATCCGCAATATTATTTTCAAGCGATGCGGAGTAATTTGGAGGCGTTGTCAAGAGCGTGCCAAAATAAGTAAGAGGTGATAGTTTTTCTTGTTGCTGTGCGATCCTTTTGAAATTAGTAAATTGAATGTACCAAAACGTATCTATTCCCCAACCCATCGTTAAAGTCAAAGATTTATCGGTAATGCGTGGGGAATATCTAGCAGTAGATAATGTCTCTTTTGAATTATTACCAGGGACTCATACGGCCATTATTGGTCCAAATGGTGCAGGGAAAAGTACCTTGATTAAATCTATTTTAGGGTTGCTTGAAGCGCAGTCAGGTGAGATTAGCTTGTTTGATGGGACTGGTAAACGGTTAAAACGATTAAAACAGGAAATTGGCTACATTCCCCAAAAGTTTCCCTTTGAGCGCACTTTTCCTTTAATCGTATCGGAGTTAGTGGGTTTAGGCTTAAATAGCCAATATTGGTGGTGCGATCGTCAACGGAAACGAGAGATTATCCACCAAGCTTTAGAACAAGTTCATTTAAGCAAACAAGCTCAACAAAAAATCGGCACTCTTAGTGGAGGGGAATTAAAGCGAGTTTTATTAGCTTATTGTTTAGTGGTTCCCCGTCGTCTTTTAATTCTTGATGAAGCTTTAGCCGGGGTAGATGCTACAGGAGAAATGGAATTTGCTGCTTTACTCAATAATCTCAAAAAAGAACAAAACTGGACGATTTTGGAAGTTTCCCACGATTTAGATTTAGTTAGTCACTATTGTGACTCGGTGATTTGTTTAAACCGTCGCTTACTTTATCAAGGTTCCCCTCAAACCACTCTCACCCCCGAAAATCTCTTACACTTATACGGTGCTTTAGTTAGTCCCACCTGTCATCACCATGAACCTAGTAAACTTCCTGAGTCTTTTTAGTTTACCCTTTATGCAGCGGGCCATACTCGGTGGTGTACTGCTTGGTATTTTAGGGGGCATTTTGGGTAGCTTTTTAATCCTGCGTCGTCTCTCTCTATTCGGGGATACAGTAGGACATTCAGCCATGCTGGGAGTGGTTTTAGCTGCTTTATTAGAACTTCCTACCACTTGGACGTTGATTGGTTTTACCGTTGCTTTTGGTTTAGGTGTAATTTATTTAATTGACAGAACCGATCTCGGTAGCGATACCGTATTGTGTATTTCCCTATCGGGTTCCATCGCTTTAGGTACAATTGGTTTTAGTTATTTAAAGGGATATCGGGGTAATTTATTATCAATTTTATTTGGTGATATTTTAGCCATTAGTAATACGGATTTAATTTTATTATTATTACTTTTAGCTGTAACTGTAACGTGGATTATTATTAGTTTACCCGAGCAAATCTTACTCACACTCAATAGCGATTTAGCCTTAGTTAAAGGTGTACCTGTTAGCAGCCATCGTTATTTTTTTATCGTGCTTTTAGCCATTACGATTGCCTTAACTATTCGTGCTGTTGGTATTTTATTAGTTAATGCTTTTTTAGTGATTCCTGCTGCAACTGCCAGATTAATTTGTCAGCAGTTTATTCCTTTTTTAGTTACTGCTGCTGCCATAGGTGCTACCAGTGGAGTAATGGGAATGGTTATTTCTGGGGCGATCGATTTACCGAGTGGTCCTAGTATTGTTTTGGTTCAGTTATTTGAGTTTTTGGCAGTGGCTTTATGGTGTCGGCAGGCTTAAAAATTTGAGGTTGTGTTAGGTTAGTGGTAAAGGTAATAGTATATCAAAAAATATGATCACCCAGTTATCAGAAAAACAAATAACAGTTCTTTCAACCTATATAGAAAAGTGGAAAGCGATCACATCATCAACCCAACTGATCGAACAAGAAAAAGCAAAACTAGCCATTAAAAATGCTTACGAGGAAAGTAATTATCCTGAACCTGAAATTATTTTCTTTGGCAGCCCTTTTGCCGCCATTAAGAAAATTATAGTGACTAAAAACTTCAAGTCTTATTTAGGCCGTAACATTAATAAGAAATTTCGCAAGAGAGTTTGGGAGCATCTTTTTCATTTAATCAAGAGACAACTTGATGAGCCTATTTTTTATCAACTAATCAATCAAATACTATACCCAGGATATCCTAATCATCTAGATCGAGCTAACTTACCAAAAGGTTTTCATTTTCCAATGGGTATTGAAAATTGTGTAGAAGCTCAGTTATTTAGGGATTTTGATCGAATTGAAACCGACAATTCAGATATTTCAAATTTATTGGAGGCTTTAACTAGACCAGTAGGTTGGTCTGGATGGGTTTGTATGTTCGACTTTTGCATATCCATTCTCGGTGTACAACATGATCACAAAAAATGGCACGTGGTTAAAGAATTAATGCAATACTGCGATTTTATCTTCCAGTTTGAAAATGTTTGCATTGTTTGTGATCGTCCTTGCAAATTATCATTTGATCGCAAAAATCGACTTCATGCTGAGTGGGAATATGCTCTACAATTTGCTGATGGTTATGGAGTTTATGCTTATCACGGAGGAGAATGTCCTGAAGGAAAGCATTGTAAAAATAATGAGTATCTTGAACCAGGTACAAAGGTAAAGCTTCCCTCAACTGGAGAGTATGGAATTGTTGTACACTGCTGGTATAGCAATGAAATTTATGATTTTGATTGCTATGTAGCATTTTATGGAACATCATTTCCAGATCCAGAAACTGATTGCAGACCTTATATCTTCCGATATGCTGCTGTTTCGTTAGAAATTTTAGAGTGACTAGCTTAGTTGGATATTTATTGAATAGATTAAGATAAGTTTAAAAAGTAACTGCGATCGCCCTAAAGAAAATTCTGAATCGCCTCTGTTACCGTTTCGGGATACTCTTCATAAATTCCCAACGTTCCCCTTAATTCAATTGTTTGTACTTGTTGCAACTCTGCCATGGCCTCCATTTCTGCTTTTGATTTCGGGGGAGCATTTTCCGCCAGAATAATTAATACAGGGATGGATATTGAATCTAAAAGTTGCAAAAACTCCTCTCTATTTGCTACGGGATCGATCGCACCAGTGACAAAAGCAGCAGGGGCATATCTCGCACCCTCTTTAGAAGTGATTTGGTGTTTTTGGGCGATAAATTGGGGAGTTAATTTGCTTTGATCTACATAAACGTGGCGTTTGTACATCAAGTGCAGAAAGGAAGGGGTAGTATTGAGATAGTATAACCCTTGTCCAAGGAAAGGCGATCGCACTAAATTTTTGACCCCATTTCTTACTCCATCGGGTAACCCCATAACTCTTAAAGGTCCTTGCCAAGTAGGAGCGATTAAAATTAGTTGAGAAATAATATCTGGGTTATCCTGTTGAAATTTTAAAGCGTATCCTGAAGCATGACCCGCAGCAATGAGAATAAGTGAGCTATTAAAAACAGATTTAACAAAATCTCTCAATAACTGCTCAAATAATGTGGGATTATAATCCACAGAGGGACATTGAGACTCGCCAAACCCCAACCAATCTAAAACCGTCACTTCATAATGTCTAGCAAGTAGATTGGCAATCCCTTTCATCTCAGTGCGACTGGAAACCGTACTGAAAGCAGGAAGCAAAAGTACAGGGTTTCCTGCGCCGATAGTTTCGTAAACAACCCGATATTGCTTGTCTAAAAAATTCCAGTGGTAAACATTCTTTGTTCCGCCAATACTAGAGTTGAGTTGAGTTTGATTGGTTGCTGTAGTCATAGCTATTAATGAAGAGAAATCTATCGATAATAGTATTTTATTGAAAACGAGTTATCGGGATCGCTTTTTCTTCGTCATAATCTAACAAATATCAAGTTAAACATGATCCTGCAAAGGCTCGCTTCGCCAGATTGTATTTGTTTAGTGTTTTTAAAAATTATAGCGATCGCTGTTGGAATTATATCATTTTAGTTTTTAGTTAAGACAGATCTAGTGTCGGGAAGTTTCGCGAAACTTCCTATCGAGATTTATGTGTCTTGGATATTTTCTAAATTGATATTAGATTTTTGTGAAAATAGCGATCGCTTTTTAAAGCTTAGATTTTTAAGCTACTTCGTGACTTTTTCTACAGGAATTTGTACCTCTGTGACATATTGATTAGGATCGCCTTCTTTTTCATAGTGCAAGTAAACTTCGCGAGTAGA
>JBFRWG010000016.1:0-4368 GCA_051439445.1 Crocosphaera sp. | reverse complement strand
AACCCCAACAGATTGAGCAATCATTTTATAGTTTCCTTCTCCATCTTTTATAGTTAATCTTCCTTGACTATATTCTATTAAGTTATCTTTGGCTTCATATCTAACGGTTTGGTTAGCTTTTAACCATCGATAAGCAATAGGAGCTATGGTTAGAGTGTCTTCAAGTTGCTTTTCTATAACATCAGGAGAAAATTCAGGGGTCAAGGGTAGGGGATTCATTAAGGCTTTTTCTTTTTCCTTATGCTTCTCTTTTTCTAATGGTTTTGTATCTAATTCTTTGGGTAAATAAAGACTTAAATTAATCTCTGACCAGTTAATTAATTGTTCTGGGGGAAGGATAACGGGTTGATGGTTAACGGCATCTTCTATTGCTTTTCTATCCCGTTGAGGGTCACAGTCAACTCCTCGCTGACTGATTAATTTAGGGAAGCTGCCATTATGCAGTTTACTCCCCCTGAAAGGTTTGGCCCCTTCCATTTGGTAACTTATTCTTTTTCTACCAGTGGCTGTGATGATGGGTAAAACATCGATGCCTAAATGTTGCAGTCTGCCAATAAATAGGGTCATGGTGGGTTGGTCAGAGGTGGCTGCATCGATGGCTGCTTGTAATTTGATGGAAATGGGAATATCTGGGGGTTGTGGCTGTTCTCCCCTCTGATAATCCCTCAGTTGTCGTTTATATTTTTGGACTTGGCCATGGGTGAGGGCTTTCTGTTTTCTCTCCCGACTAGGGGCAACTTGGGTTAATTGATGTTGGAGTTCTAATTCTCTGATAATGGCTTCAAATCGTCGTTTATCTTGCCAATCGTCCACTCTTTGCCCTTCTAGGGTAATCATATTCACGGCAATATGGATATGGTCGTGATCATGGTTCCAATCATGGCCGGGGTCTTGTCGATGATGGTCAATGACCACATATTGATTATCAACATAGCCTAATTGCTGAATGGCTTGTGTGGCAATGGTTTGTTTGAGGTGGTCAGATACTTCCCCGTCTTCTGGGGCAAAACTGAGAATAAAGTGTTTGACCGGTTTGGTGGTGGTGCGTCGTTGGTCTGCACAATTATTGAATTCTTGGGTTAGTTGTTCAATGGTGTCCCCGGCGGCGTTTCCTCCAATAATTCTCGCTCCTTTATCACTAGCCAACAAATAACGAAATAATCCCCCAAAGTTACTGCCATGTTCAATGTGTCCTATCATTGTTCGCTGCTTTCCACTCCTGATAATTCCAATCTGATTTGTTTGAGGGTGGGTTTGAGTTGTTCAATTAAGGCTATAACTTCGGTTAAGTCCTCAACATGATTAAGGTTTGAGGGAAGGGGTTGCCCTTGTTGGTTAGCAGTATTCAACACTTTCGCCATTTGATTGATATTGTTACCCAAGGCCGATAGTTGAGTGGAAATTTCTCCTAATTCTCGATAAATGTTCCAATTGACCGAGGGAACTCTAGAAGGCAACACGGGTAAACCTTGAAGCTTCCGAGTGATATAAGCACTTCTGGATAAGTTGACCGAATCTGCTTGTTTATCCAGATTGGATAGTTCACTTTCTCGAAATCGAATGGAAACAACTTTTTCTTTTTTCTCAGGGTTAGGCATGGCAATATTTTTTCCGATTGACTTGATGGATTGATATTAAATTTTTCTAAACTCAACTTTTTATTAACGGGTTTATGTTCAAAAGCCTTGTTTTATATTTATTTTATGTTTTAGGGGGGTTTGGGGGGAATTTCCCCCCAACCAGCAGCACACCAGATTGATTTTAGGTGCAAACTGTATGACAAAAAGCCTGCTGGCTCTCTCCTTAATTTTAGACGAATTCCTAACTCTAATTACCGACTTTTGTACGGGCATTCTAGAGATTTTTGGGGGCATTTCTTTTTGTGAAATTGCTTATTAGAGCATAAATAAGCAATTTCAAGCTTGGTAAGCATAAAACATCGATAGTCAAAATTAACTAAATAATGTTGTTTTACACCTTAAAAAAGACTGGTCAATTATCTAGACACTTTAAGAGAATATTTCTCCTATTTATCAGATAATGCTCTTTTTTAAAATTTTAGCCCTGACTTTTTTGCTTATTTGGGGAAAAACTAGCGAAGATACTGTTGGCGAAAGTAATCTAAGCGTATTTCAAAGTGAAGTATAAGAAGGAATTTTAGCCAAAAGATAGCAAGCGGTTAACCAAGTAATACATGGTGAACTCATGTTAAACTTCTTCCATGTATTACTTGGAAGAAAAGATGAAACGCAAACGAGACATTCAAGGAAAGTTTTCCCTTAAAAATGATGATTATCGTCGTGTCCGCTCTGTGAGGCTCACAGATAGAACTTGGCAAGCTTTAGGAATTGCTTCGGAGTGTCTTGGATGGACGAGGGCTGACTTACTCGAAAAATTAGTTGAATCTAATCAAGGAAATTTCCCTTATTATCCAAATTGTGAAGAAGTTCCTCATGATACTGAACCTATAATTTCTAAAAAACCTATCAATCAAGACAATTTAGAAATTTTAGCCGAAACAGTTTTAAGAGAATTAAAATATGGTAAACAATCCTCTTATTATAAAGTAGCCAAAAAAGCTTTGAAACGATTAATTGAACTTTCTTCTACCTTGTAATACATGGAAGGTTATCCGACAATGGAGAGCAAAAATTAAGCTTTTTTGGACTTAAGAGAACAAAAACGAGAATAACGAGTAGAGGCTAGAGGAATACCATTTAACCAGTTATCGAGACGATATAAATTTAAGGCTGCTGCTGTAAAAATATGTTGTAAATGAGTTTTAGCTAAACCGACATATCGAGATTGACGCAAACCCGATTTTCTAATTCCTTGTGATAAAGTTCCTTCTATTCCTGCTCTTTTTCGATAAGTATTTTGAAACTCACGAGTGTTTTGTGCTTCTCTACGATTTTTTAAAGCAAGATACTCATTTTTATCTCGAATGGTTAATTTTCTGGGTTCAGTTTTAGCACGGGTACATCTCATACGAGAGGGACAATTATTACAAGAGAAACTCGAAAATCTAATACTAATTATAGGCTGTCCTCCAACATCTTTTTTTTCTCTCCACGTTATACTTTGATGACCTTTTGGACAAGTCGCCACTTTTTTCTCCCAATCAATTTTGAAATTTTCAGCAGCAAATTTTGGGTGATTTCGACTTTGCCAAGAAGGGTCACTTCGCACGGGGCCAATTAATTCTAAATCGTAGTCTCTTTGAGATGAAATCAAATTTTCAGCTGGAGTATAACCTAAATCAACTAAATGCTTATCGGGTAGCAAACATTTTTCTTCTAAAGCTTCATGAATAGGGGAAACTACTACTTCATCAGTTACCGTAGATAAAGTGGTAGTAACCTGAGTAATAAAGTGGGGAGAATCTTCGTCACAAATTTCTGTTAGATGAACTTTATAACCCACCCAATTAACACTACGTTTAGAGGAATAATGAGCCTCCAAATCATAGGGAGAATGAATGGCTATTGTCGAAGGAGGCATATCTTTTGGATTTCTCAATTGAGGAGTCTTCAATCTCTTCCCATAGCTAGTTAATTCTGGAGCATAAAATTGTTGAATCCAAACTTGCCTTAAAGTTTCGACGGCTGCAATATGACGTAACCAATCTGGACTTCTATGACTGTAAATTTTATCGAGTAAGTTAAAGCCATCTCGTCCAATTTTATTCCCTAGTTTTTCTCGTTCCCTATCCAGTTTAGGCAGACGATAATTTTCAATTCTTCTACCATATAAATCATACCAATCTTTGATAATATTTCTTTTTAACCAATCAGGGGCAGCTACTGATAAGCTATTAAGGGCTGCCCTCATCGTCTCCCCCAAGGTTTCTAAACGGTTTAAGGGTCGAATCGCTGCTAGGATATGAGTTGAATCAGTTCTTTGTTGCTTTGGGTTTTTTAATATTCCTTTTTCTTTAAACTTTTCGAGGATTTTATTAAGTAATAATTCTTCAGAACTTCCTTCAATTAAACGTTTACGAAACTCACTTAATACAGAGTAATCGAACCCACTATCTTCTAAGGGTAAAGAAAGTACATATTTCCAATCAATTCGCCCTCGTACTGCTTCTGCTACTTGACGATCTGAGAGATTCTCCATATATTGCATTATACAGATTAAAGCCAGTCGCCAAGGTGATTGTGCTGGTTGTCCTTTTACAGAAAATAAATCAGCAAAATCTTCATCAACATAGATTGATTCCAAAGTATCTCGCAGTTGTAGTTGACATACTCCCGTCGACGGAGTCGAGGGATTCTAACACCTCACGATGCTAGTTTTCTGCTTCTTCCTGTGCCAACTAGAGTATTGTGACCAATACTCCCCGTCGCTTCCAGTCCACAGACATTT
>JBFRWG010000015.1:0-13807 GCA_051439445.1 Crocosphaera sp. | reverse complement strand
AGAGACAGTTACCATAATTGTCTATTTCTCCTAATACTTGATTGACAATAAATAAGCAAGATTTGATATTACTAAAAGGTAAGGTGTGTCCAGCATCTTGAATTTGGTAATATTGACTATTTTGATTGAGCTTTTTATAAAATTCTTGAGCAGAAGAAACACTAACAATTTTATCTTTTGAACCCTGAATCATATAAATTTTAGGTATTTTTTTGAGAATATTTATATCTAATTTTGATGTATCTAAGAAGTTTAAATCTTGTTCTAATTTTTCCCGATTTTTATCTTTATTATTGGGATAAATAGAAGGAAAGGGGTAATAAGATTTTTTATAAAAAGATTTTAAAACAGTTTGAGGATTATTTTTAAACTCGTTTATCATTAATTTTAAGGCATATTTTGATCGTTTCCTCTGCTTATCATTTTCAGGATGAAACTCAGCAAAACTATTAAAAAGTATCAAAATATTAGTCTTTTTTAGCTGCTCCAAAGGACATAAATGTAAGCCAAAAGAATGAGCAAAAATGATTTTTTTTAGATGATTATGTTCAAATTCTGGAAAATTTTCATGTTTAAAATAGCCTCGATCATAAGTTTGAAATTGAAAATTACTTGATAAGATTTTTTGCCATTTTTTCCAGCAGTTTCTATCAAAACCCCAACCATGATAAGCGATAATTTCTCCTTTAAGATTCATGATAATTTTGCAGTAAATAAATAAGATAATTGATGTGTTCTGGTTGATGTTGACTGGATAAAACTAAACGAATTCTAGCAGTATTTTTCGGAACCGTTGGCGGTCTAATTGTAGTGGCTAAAATACCATTGTTTTCTAAGTATTCTGATATTTTCAAGGATTTTTGTTCGTTACCAATAATTACAGGAATAATAGGAGAATTTGAATTAAGAACCTGATACCCTAAATTTCTAAGCTTATTTTGGACATAATTTATCTGTTCAAATAAATACTCTCTTTCTTGATCTAAACTGGAAATGATATCAATAGCAGCACTAATTGAACCAATAACAGCAGGAGGTAAAGCGGTTGTATAAATGAAACCTGGACAACAATTAATTAGATAATCACGTATCAGTTTAGACGTAGTAATAAACGCCCCAAAACTGCCGACTGCTTTGCCAAAGGTTCCCAAACTAATATCAATTCCTGACTTATTCGCTGTCAGTCCCATTCCCTTCTCTCCCATGATACCGAAAGCATGGGCATCATCGAGGTAAAGAAGTGTATTGTATTGTTGAGAAAGTTGAATCAAAGCGTCTACATCGCTTCTATCCCCTTCCATGCTAAAAACTGTCTCAGTGACGATTAAAATACGATTGTAGCCTTGTGAAACTGATTTTTTGAGTAATCTATCCAAATGGTTTAAATCGTTGTGTTTATAGCGTTTCCATTGGGCCTTACTCAAGAAAATACCTTGCAGAATACTATTATGAACCAGGCGATCGCATAACACCAAGGATTTTTGATTAACTAAAGTAGGGATAATGGTCGTATTAGCTTGAAATCCTGTATTAAATAGCAATGAAGCTTCTTTATTACAGGATTTCGCTAATTTTTTCTCTAATTTTTCATGAATGTCATAATTTCCTGTTACTAAACGGGAGGCAGTGGAACCGTTTCCGTATTGGTTAAGATAATCTTGAGAAGCTGCAATAATCTGAGGATGTTTTGAAAGTCCTAAATAATCATTTGAGCTAAAATTAATTAAAGTTTTGCTATTTTTAATAACAGTAACTTCATTGTGTGGATAAATGGGGTTTAATTGTCTAAGATAATTATTTTTTTCTCTTTCTTGTAATTCCTTTTCAATGAATTCTAATTTATTATTTTTATTAATAGAATCAGTCATCAATTTTTATCCACCTCATTCGTTTAATCTCCTAATTTCTGTTCCAGATGCTTGAAGTGTTCTTAATTTCTGTATTACAATAGATAAGTAAAGCTTTTTGACTGTCTTCTCCTGATAAACTTACTGCTACTTGCTTTTGAGTCATTTGATGATTAGCGAGTGTGAGAAAAGCTATATCATAACGAAAAACATAAATAGGTTGTAATAAATTTGACAGTCGATGACAAATTTCTAGACAGGTTATAGCTTGTTTTTCTGTCGGCATTCTATTATTATAGCTTTTTGTTGCTAAATTTAGCAACTATGATATACCATAAAAACGTAATTTAATTATTTATTGATTAATTACTCATTTTTAAATTTCTCTAATACTTCATTAGTAATTGGATAAAAATCTTGTGCTTTCTGATAATAGGTTAATGCTTGATCAATATTGTTCTTTTCGGCTAAACTTATTCCTCTTTTAATGAATGCTTGAGCTATTTCTTGTTTATGTTTCTCAATATCAAGGCTTGGATCAAGTTTCCTGGCTTCATTCAATTTCTTCTTAGCGTCTGAAACATAATCATTTATATTATCACTTTCCTCCTCTATATTATAACTTTCCTTCTCTGAAATTATTTTTACTTGTTTAACTAATATAGATGCAGTTAACTGGTTCAGTTCTTGTTGTAAAGATTTTATATCGATGTTGTTATGTAATTGTTTCGCTTCCCTTAGCTTAAGTTTAGCTGTTTTAATATCTTGTGTTTCCTCAGCAATAGCAAAACTTTTTCTCACTAAAAATTCAGCTTTTTCTTCATCACTCCAACCCCCATAGTTTAAGCAAGTTTCGGCTGCTTTTTCGACGGTTTCTGCCTTAGTTTTAGCCTCACTGTCCATCTCTGCGGAAGGAACAGACAGCAATACAGGATGAAACTGTAATCTTTCACATCCTTCTTTTAACAAGGATCTGACTTTAAAACCACGCCATATTTTCACTGTGTTGTCATCACTCCCAGAGACGATGTTTCCCTCTGAGGTGATGGCCAGGGTCGTGACAGACTCTTGATGACCTTCAAGGGTATGAAGTAGCTTTCCCTGCTCACTCCATATTTTCACCCTGTTGTCCCAACTCCCAGAGACGATGTTTCCTTCTGAGGTGATGGCCAGGGTCGTGACAGAATCTTGATGAGCTTCAAGGGTATGGAGCAGCTTTCCCTGGTCATTCCATATTTTCACTGTGTTGTCAGCACTCCCAGAGACGATGTTTCCGGATGGAGTAATGGCCAGGGTCAAGACAGCAGATTGATGAGCTTCAAGGGTATGGAGCAGCTTTCCCGGAGGACTCCATATTTTCACGGTGTTGTCCTGACTCCCAGAAACGATGTTTCCCTCTGAGGTGATGGCCAGGGTCCTGACAGCATCTTGATGACCTTCAAGGGTATGGAGCAGCTTTCCCTGCTCACTCCATATTTTCACCGTACCGTCCTCACTCCCAGAGACGATGTTTCCTTCTGGAGTGATGGCCAGGGTATAGATAGAATCTTGATGAGCTTCAAGGGTATGGAGCAGCTTTCCCTGCTCACTCCATATTTTCACCCTGTTGTCCCAACTCCCAGAGACGATGTTTCCTTCTGGAGTGATGGCCAGGGTCAAGACAGGAGATTGATGAGCTTCAAGGGTGTGGAGTAGCTTTCCCTGCTCACTCCATATTTTCATCGTACCGTCCTCACTCCCAGAGACGATGTTTCCCTCTGAGGTGATGGCCAGGGTCCTGACAGGAGATTGATGAGCTTCAAGGGTATGGAGCAGCTTTCCCTGCTCACTCCATATTTTCACCGTGTTGTCCCAACTCCCAGAGACGATGTTTCCTTCTGGAGTGATGGCCAGGGTCCAGACAGAAGATTGATGACCTTGTAAAGAGTTGCTTTCCCTGGCCTGATCGATCGCCTCATACAAACTAGATTGCACTTCTGGTAACATCTCAGCAACTTGCCAAGCGGTTTGGGTTTCTCCTGCAGTGGCAATAGACAATACCAACGCTTCTAAGGGTTTAACAGGTAATAAGTTCTTAACGGTTGCTGCTTGTTCTTTCAACGTCGCAACAGTGGCCCGTTTATTGGAGTCGATCGCCAAGAACGTAGATACTACAGCCATCATACCGATCACTCCTACCACTCCTCGCTTTTGCCAACGAAGGATCTGATTTTGTCGGATACTCTCTGTAATACAATCCTCAGCCATACCATCCAACATCCCCAAATGACCATAATTTTTGAGATATTCCTTGGCTTCTCCTAATTTGGACTCTTGCAACAAATCAGCCGATTTTCTACCTTTCTTGTGCCATTCTTCCGCTTCTGCTTCGATTTTTCGCTCCGTTACAATCGCTGTACCATATTGATATTGCCATTTTTGCAGTCGTTGCCAATGTCTGATTAATGCTTCATGAACTACATCAATTTGAATTTTTGAGGGTTGAGGGTTAATAATTTCTCGTAGATCAACTAACTTTTTTCCTCTTTTTTGTCTGAATAAGTTAGCTAAACGCAATAGATTGACTCGACAGAGAAATATTATGACAATTTTAGGGTTACTGGGTTGACGTTTGATGTCCCGAACAATGAGACGATTTCTCTCATCAGCTAATATTTGAGTGACTGCATTTAACTGCTTAAAAGTGTGATGTTCATTGACTAAGTCATTGAGATAAACTCGTCTGCGAACATCATAAGTATCTCCTACTTGAGTTAATTCTAAAAAGATTCGTTGAGCGATTTCTTTTTGTTTGTCATCTAAACTGTTATACACTTCGTCGGCGTGTTTTTCTAGGGTTCCCTCAATTCCTCCTAAGTCTTGATAGGTTTTCAGGGTTAAAAACCGTTCTCCTTTATTTCTGGTTTCTTGCCATAACCGAGTTAAAGTATATTGCAGTAAGGGTAAACTGCCTGGATAATCTTCTACATCATTAATTAATTGTTGTTTTAAACTACTTTCTATCAAGATTCCTGACTTTTCAGCCGGTTGTGCGATCGCTTCTTCAATTTCTTCTCGGTTTAAATGTTCAATATTGATATAAGGTTTATTCAAACAATCAACTAAGTTTTTATGTTCCCGTAATCGTCCTCGAAAATCTGCACGCATTCCGATAATAATATGAAGGTTAGGATAATTATTCAAGAGTTTAATTAACTGTTTAAAAAATGCTTCACGGATGCTTTCATCACACATAGTAAAACATTCTTCAAACTGATCAATGATCATGATAATGGGGTTGTTATTAATAAGATTGGTAGGCTCATCATTCTCATTACTAGAGGTATCATTCGCATTCGTAGGGGCATAATATATTATGCCCCTACAGGTATCTTCTAATTGTTGTAATGGTTTTTCTGTGGGAGAAAATGGTGTTAAATAAGTCCATAAATTGCTACTTTTTATAACTTGTCCTAATTTTAATTGATATAAGAAACCTGCCCGTAATAACGATGATTTTCCACTACCAGAAGCCCCTAAAATACAGAAAAATCTATCTTTTTGCACACGACTCATCAAATAGTTAGTAATTTTAGAACGTCCATAAAACACCTCGGCATCTTTTCTCGTTTCCGTAAAATAAGACAGGGAACGATAGGGACATTCATCTTTAAAATCAGCTAAACTATAACGAGTCGTTAGTAAAATAGATCCTAGAGAATTTTCAATCAAAGGACGCTGAGAAGTTTGCACCATCTGCTTTTCAATAAATTCTTTTAACTTATGACTATCAACAATTCCATCAGCATAATTATCAGGATTTAAACCCTCTAATAACGTTCGAGTAAATAATCCTTGTTCATAACTAATTTCTAAACCTGTTTCAAAGGATCTTGTGGCACTAATCAAACAATAATCTTTATTATCAGGAAGATAATTAATCAGTTCCCCACTAAAACAACAATCTAACCAGATAATAATTTTATTAACGGGACTTTTCTGTATTTGTTCCCCCAACCAACTAACAGAAATTCCATAGATTCCTTTAGGGGTATAAACATCGCTAGTTGCTAAAAAAGTATCTTCTTTCTCATCAACAATTGTACGCCATCCATGACCCGAAAAATAAAACAAAGCGAGATCCGGGGTTTCCTGTTGAGAAGGAGGGTTAAAAAGATTCTTAATTTTATCTTCTAATTCCTCTAATTTTACCCCTAATCTGCTCACATTAGGGTCATCCCCTTTTTGATAAGGTTGTTGGGGTAAACGTTGAATACGAAACCTCTCATAACCATAATTTTCTAACCGTTTGGCAACATCTTCTGCATCTTTTCTTGCTACGGTTAACTTATGTAAAGTTGTATAAATAGGATATTCATCAATACCAACAATTAATGCTTCCCATTGCTGTGTCATGATCTTTTTCCTAAGATATTCTATATTATACAAATCTAGAAGATTATGCGACTGTAGAGACGTTTCATAAAACGTCTCTACTAATGATAGTTTACTCTTCTTTTGTTTTGGGTTTATAAGTCGATTTTACTTGTAACTCTTTCAACTGTTTACTATCAACTGAAGCTGGTGCTTCTGTGAGTAAACAACTAGCTTGTTGAGTCTTGGGAAACGCTATTACATCACGGATAGAGTCTTCTCCTGCTAATAACATAACCAGACGATCTAACCCGTAAGCAATACCCCCATGAGGAGGAGTTCCATACTCAAACGCTTCTAATAAAAAGCCAAACTTATTATAAGCTTCTTCCAGGGATAGACCAATGGTTTCAAAGACTTTTTCTTGAATATCTTTTTGATAGATTCTGAGACTTCCCCCTCCTATTTCTACCCCATTATAAACTAAGTCATAAGCTTGCGCTCTCGCTGTTGCTAAATCGTCTAAATCTGCTAAATTAGGAGCAGTAAATGGATGGTGTAACGCTTCCAATCGCTTCTCATCTGCGTTCCATTCAAACATAGGAAATTCCGTGATCCAAAGTAAGTTAATCTTATCAGAATCAATTAAATTCATGCGCCCCCCTACCACTAATCTGAGACGAGATAATGACTTATTAACGGTATCGGTATCTCCTGCCCCAAATAATAATAAATAGCCAGGTTTTGCGCCTGTTCTTGCTAATAATTCTTCTTTTTGTTCCTCTGTTAAATTATCTTTGATCGCTCCAATAGTATCGAGTTTATTATTCTCTTTAACCCGAATATAAGCGATTCCTTTTGCTCCCGCTTCTACCGCTTCTTTGAATAAGTCTCCCCCTGGTTTAATTTGAACATTTGAGATAACATCATTGCCCCCAGGAATGGGTAAAACTTTAACTTGTCCCCCATTTTTGACTGCACCTGAGAACACTTTAAAACCACTATCTTTAACAATATCTGAAACATCAACTAAGGTTAAACCAAAGCGAGTATCAGGGCGATCCGTTCCATACTTATCCATTGCATCTTGATAAGTTAAGCGAGGAAAAGGACGAGGTAGATCAATATTTTTTACTTGTTTAAAAATAGAGCAAACTAATCCTTCATTGAGTTCTAAAATTTCATCTTCGGACATGAAACTCATTTCCATATCCAGTTGAGTGAATTCGGGCTGTCTATCGGCCCGTAAGTCTTCATCCCGAAAACACCGTGCAATTTGATAGTAGCGATCGCAGCCTGAAACCATCAATAATTGTTTAAATAATTGAGGAGACTGAGGCAGTGCATACCACTGTCCAGGATTAACTCTAGAAGGGACTAAATAGTCTCTTGCTCCTTCAGGGGTGGAACGAGTCAGGATGGGAGTTTCTATTTCCATAAACTGCTGTTCGTCTTCGAGATAACGACGCATAGCTTTCACCACAGCATGACGCAATTGTAAATTTTTGGCCATGCGATCCCGTCTTAAATCTAAATAGCGATATTTGAGACGGGTTTCTTCTTTAACTAACTCTGCATCTAAACTAGAAATCACAAAAGGTAGTTGTTTATTGACCCCATTTAATAACTCAATGGACTCAGCATAAATTTCTACTTCTCCGGTGGGAATTTTTGGGTTCAAAGACTCAGGGGGACGCTTGCTAACTTGTCCAATGATTTTGACCACATATTCGTTGCGTAACGTCTCAGCAATGGGATAAGATGTAGGAGTACGCTGAGGATCGCTGACAATTTGCACGATGCCTGTGCGGTCCCGTAGGTCGATAAAAATAACTCCACCGTGATCCCGACGGCGATCAACCCATCCAAATAGGGTGACAGTTTTATCAATATCCGTTGCGTTTAAGTGGTTACAATAATGGGTTCGCATCTGAAATTTATCTAAGTTGTTATTGTACTGAGGTCGTGTATGATAACCCTTGACACTGACCAAAATTAAGACGTACCCCCCATTATCTCTTATTTTTGTAACTCTTAACTGTTTCCTATTTAACGAGATATTTTTTTTAAGATTAAGTTTATATTTTTCCCGAATTTATTAAATTATCCTATTAATTTCCTACTTTTTTAAAAAAATACAAGTTAATTTTCTGTAACATTATTTATGATTGAAGGTAGGCAATCCCTACCTTTTTAATATTTATTTTACAGCTTAGTTAAGCATTATAAAATTACAATTGATTTATTAACTTAACCTTGGATACCATGAAACATAGTATTCAAAAATTTAATCCTGATAAGCTTTATGAAATTGTCATCAATGCTTCTTTTTCTATTAAGGCGAAATCATCAACAGAAGCACAACAAAAACTAGAAGCATTATTGGGGGAAATGGATGCAAATCATTGGGAAGTTGAAAAGATTAATGAGGTAGAAAATTAGTGATGATTTCTTTATCTGAAGCTGAACAAAAAGCCATTGAATTTATTGTAGAAGAATGGCAATTATCGAATCAAGAAAAAGATTTATTAACTATAGAAGATTCTCGAAAAATTGATGATAAATGGTGGTATATTGTGGAAGTTGCCGTTAATAACTTGCCTGATAAATGGGTGATGCAAGTGTATGATGATGGAGAGTGTGATCCTTGTTATACCTTTGTTTCTCCTTTCTCAGAATCAGAAAAATCAGCTAATTTAGATAATCTACCCAAAAAATTAGCTTTAGCTCTTAAAGAGGAAAGAACAGGTCATATTTAGGATTATCTCTTGTCGAGTCTATCTGCTTTCTAGAGTCTGTCTGCAAACTATTAGAATATTAAGAATAAGCTAATATGAAATCCGCTTAATTACCGATCATTAAAATCATGAGTGGAAACCCCTCCCCCTCTGCTCTCCCTGCTCACTTCACAAAAAAGTATAGTGTTCAAACGGATTTCATATAATTTCCCCCTCTGCTTCCTCTACTTCCTGAAGCCCCTCTCAACTAAGAGATTTTTGAACTTTGTAGACACGCCCTAGACTGATCCGCATTTCTACTGATACGGTAATCCTCCCTTCGGACACTTGTATAGGGAAGATAATATGTAATTAACCTAATTTACAAAAGTTCATATAAGAGGAAACACTGATGATGAGCCTATTGACAATATTAATCTTTCTGTGGGGATTAGTGGCAATTGCGGAGCGACTAACTAGAGAATCTCCCTTAACCTAGAAATGTACTGAGTTCATTTTCGATTGGGAGTAGTATAGTGAAGATAGATAGGGTTGAGTCCTCTACTTTTCATGGAGATAAACAGTTATGATGTTACCAGGTTTATGTTCTGCCCGTAGTAAGACCTTATTTTGGACTGGTATTACCTTAGCCATAGTCGCTATTTTATAAGGTTTCCTCAGTTACCAAATTGATACGGGACAATGAAAGCTATCGTCTTTGAAGTGATGCATTGAATGGGACTCGATGGTTGGCCTATTCTAGTTAAGTGGCCTTAATATCGATGGATCTATTGAGGAGCTTATTTTATTTTTTTACGTCTTCTATGTTATGCTCTAGGGTATTTATTTATGGCCATGGACTCCCCATTGTCATAGCTTTAACGGTATAACACGGTGGAGGACTGAATTCAAGATGAATATTTTGGGCATTTCGGCCTATTATCATGATAGTGCGGCTGCTTTAGTTCAATCGGGTAAAATTCTAGCAGCATCGCAAGAAGAGAGGTTTACTCGTAAGAAACATGATGCTAGGTTTCCTAAAAATGCCATTGGTTATGCTCTTACAGAAGCTAACATTTCTCTACAAAAGTTAGATTATATTGTTTTTTATGAAAAGCCTTTAATTACCTTTGAAAGACTCTTAGAAACCTACATTACCTATGCACCCAAAGGGTTTCGTTCTTTTGTCAGTGCTATGACAGCATGGCTACAAGAAAAGTTATATTTAAAGACGGTTTTAAAGAAAGAATTAGCCACATTAGGGAATTGTAAAACCTCTCAACTTCCCCCTTTATTATTTACAGAACATCATCAATCTCATGCTGCTTCTGCCTTCTTTCCTAGTCCCTTTGAAACGGCAGCCATTTTATGTTTAGATGCAGTGGGAGAATGGGCAACTACCTCCTTATGGTTAGGGGAAGGTAATCAACTGATTCCTCAGTGGGAAATTGACTTTCCTCACTCCTTGGGTTTACTATATTCTGCTTTTACCTATTATACAGGATTTAAAGTCAATTCTGGTGAGTATAAATTGATGGGATTAGCCCCTTATGGGGAACCCAAATATACTGATTTAATTTTCGAGAATTTAATTGACATAAAAGAGGATGGAACATTCCGCCTCAATATGGATTATTTTAACTATGCAACTGGGTTAACCATGACCAATCATAAGTTTGCTCAATTATTTGGTCAACCTCCTCGAAAACCAGAAAGTGAAATTACACAACGGGAGATGAATATTGCTGCTTCTATTCAAAAAGTAACCGAAGAAATTGTTTTAAAATTAGCCAATACTGCTTACCAAGAATTAGGAACTGATAAGTTATGTTTAGCGGGAGGAGTCGCCTTAAATTGTGTTTCCAATGGACGACTTTTACGGGAAGAAAAATTTAAAGATATTTGGATTCAACCGGCAGCAGGAGACTCTGGTGGAGCCATTGGAGCCGCTTTGAGCATTTGGCATCAATATTTAGAAAACCCTCGTTATACTAATAACTTTGATGGGATGAAAGGTGCTTATTTAGGCCCTCAATTTAGTGATCAAGAAGCCCAGCAATATCTTGATGATGTCAAAGCCAATTATGTTTATTGGGAAGACAGTGAACTGTTTAGCAAAGTAGCAGAAATATTGGCAGAAGGTAATGTTGTCGGTTGGTTTCAAGGAAGGATGGAATTTGGGCCGAGGGCGTTAGGTAATCGCTCTATCATTGGTGATCCTCGTAATGAGAAAATGCAGTCAGTGATGAACCTAAAAATTAAATATAGAGAGTCTTTTCGTCCCTTCGCTCCTTCGGTTTTAGCAGAGAAAGTTGACCAATATTTTGAGTTGGATAAACCCAGTCCCTATATGTTATTAGTTGCCGAAGTCAAAAAAGACTTACATCTCCCTATGACTGAGGAACAAAAACAATTATTTGGGATCGATAAATTAAATATTCCTCGCTCAAAAATCCCTGCTGTTACCCATGTTGACTATTCAGCAAGAGTGCAAACTGTTCACCCTGAAACAAACCCCCGTTATTACCAATTAATTAAACAATTTGAGGCCTTGACAGGATGTGGGGTTTTAGTTAATACTTCCTTTAATGTTAGGGGCGAACCTATTGTTTGTACCCCTGAAGATGCCTATCGTTGTTTTATGCGGACAGAGATGGATTATTTAGTAATTAATAATTATTTATTGGCTAAGTCTAAACAACCCCAATGGCAAAAAGATGAGTCATGGAAAGAGAAATTTGAACTAGATTAATTAAGGAAACAGGTAAAAATTATGTTTTATGAGATACCCAAATTAGATAAAAAAGGATTAGGGGATTTTGGTTTATTAACAGGGGCCATTATTGCTTTATTGTTTGGCTTAATTTTACCCTTATTATGGGGTCATAACTTACCGTTAATTCCTTGGATTATTGCTGGAGTTTTAGTTAGTTTAGGACTATTTCTTCCTAATTCTCTGGCCCCTATTTATCAAGGATGGATGAGAGTTGCACAACTGCTTGCATGGATCAATAGTCGCATTATTTTAGGACTTATTTTCTTTTTGATTGTGACACCAATGGGGTTGATTATGAAACTAATTAAGCGAGATCCTCTTAAGAGAAAATTTGAATTTAGATTAGAAACCTATCGAGTGTCTAGTCAAATAAAAGATAAAGTTAGTATGGAGAAACCTTATTAATGGAAGGATTTATTGAACTTTTACAAGATTTGTGGGGCTTTCTAAATGAACGTAAAAAGTATTGGTTAGCTCCATTAATTATTACATTAGTATTATTAGGTGCCTTAATTGTTTTCACGCAAGGATCAGCGATCGCTCCCTTTATTTATACATTATTCTAGAGACTAAGTTAACTCAAAACAATGACTAACAAAAATCCTAAACCAAACATGGAAACCGTTCAATCTTTTCTTAAAAAAGATACCCGAAAAGTTCCCCCTGTATTATTAGAAGAATCGCAAAAAAATTTAGGAACTGATGACATTCCGAAACAAGTCTTTTTATCCCGTGATTATCATAATCTCGAAGTAGAAAAACTCTGGAAAAAAGTTTGGCAATGGGTTTGTCGAGAAGAAAATTTGCCCAAAGTTGGAGATTATTTAGTTTATGAAATTGCTGATTTATCTGTGATTATGGTGCGAGGAACAGATAACAAAATTAGGGGATTTTATAATTCTTGTCTCCATCGTGGCACACAATTGTGCGAGGGGGAAGGTCATACTTCAGTATTACAATGTCCCTTTCATGGATGGGCCTGGAAATTAGATGGGAGTTTATCGAATATTCCCTGTCGATGGGACTTTGATCACGTTAGCGATCAGGAACTGAAACTCCCCCAAGTCAAGGTAGAAACTTGGCAAGGATTTGTGTTTATTAACTTTGATCCTAACAGTGAATCCTTAGAAAGTTATCTAGAAAATATCCCCAAACATTTTAAACAATTTGCCTTACAAGATAGATTTATTGCTGTCCATGCTGTTAAAGTTATGCCGGCTAATTGGAAAGTAGTTTTAGGGGCTTTTTTAGAAGCTTATCATAGTATTACTACCCACCCCCAAATACTTAAATTTACAGGAGATGCCAACTCCCAATATGATATTTATGGTCGTCATAATCGTATGATAACTCCCTTTGCTGTATCTAGTCCCCACCTGGGTAAATTATCCGATCCGCTCTCGGCCGCCAAAGCTTTCTTGTCTTTTGGGGGAACAGATATTAGTACCATAGATTTTCCCGAAAATGGTAGTTCTCGCGCTTTTGCTGCTGAATTTTCACGCAAAGGTTTTCAGCAATTAACTGGAGTTGATTATACTAATGTTTCAGATACGGAAATGTTAGATGCACTGTCTTACTTTATTTTCCCCAATTTTCTGAGTTGGCCAGGAGTTGGCTCTCCCTCACAATTTCGTTTTCGTCCCTATGGTAATGATCCTGATGCTTGCATTATGGATGTATTGTCACTGCAAACTTTTCCTAATGGAAAACGTCCCCCTGCAGCAAAAATTCGTTGGTTGAATGATGATCAATCTTGGTCGGATATGCCGAAATTAGGTAAACTTGGAGAAGTTTTAGATCAGGATATCTCTAACCTCGAACGTATACAAAAAGGGTTAAAAACTTCTGCTAAATCAGGGGTTACTTTAGGAAGTTATCAAGAATCTCGTATTCGTCATTTTCATCATACTTTGAACGAGATGTTATCGTGAAAACAGACACTATTTTTTACCGACTGTTTCAATCATTTCCTAGCTTCTTCTTTGAGTTGATTAATCATCACCCAGAAGAAGCTAGAAATTATGATTTTTCATCCGTAGAAGTTAAACAATTAGCTTTTCGTATTGATGGGGTGTTTTTACCTAAAAGAGAAAGAGATCCTATCTATTTTTTAG
>JBFRWG010000014.1:0-51914 GCA_051439445.1 Crocosphaera sp. | reverse complement strand
ACACCAACGGGTGAAGTCCCCTTTTGCTACAGGTCCCCAGAGTACCAGTAAGGAGTGTCCGAAGGCATAAGCGGGGGAAGAAACCGCTACGCTTAAGAAGTTACATCCTTCGAGGTAAGAACTTGCTAAACCGTGGGTGTACCAGGAGGTAACAAAGGTTGTTCCGGTTAACCAACCGCCGAGGGCCATGTAGGCACAGGGGAATAATAGTATTCCAGACCAACCAACGAAAACGAAGCGATCGCGTTTTAACCAGTCATCGAGGACATCAAACCATCCTCTTTCTGGTGCGCGTCCGACTGCAATAGTCATGGACAAAATCTCCAAATCAATATAAGGACAGAGTTTATCGATTCTCCAAGATCGTTCAGTATGTTGGTACTGGTTAGAACCAAGCAGACTTTTGAACGAAATGTGAGAAAACGTTACTTTTCTTAACTTATCCTATCTTAATAGAAACGGTTGATTTTTTTCAACTGAATTCTTAATAAAATATAAAGATTCTCCAGAAGCCATTCCTAACCTGGGTTGTGCTAGATTTGATTGGATAATAAGTAGAGAAGGCATTTAGCGAGAGAAACCTTAATGATCAGTATTGACTTAGCCTTGAAGTACACCCCTATCCCTGTTTCTGTACAACGGAAGGAAGTTGAGGACGCACAAACCCTCTATCAGCAGATTATAACTGCTATCAAATCACCGACCCCTGAGTTACTTGAGTTAACTTGTGAGAAGCAAACTGAGAAAAAGGTGGCAGTGATGAGCGATCAGATCAGTGCTGTCATTATTTCTCAGAAAGACGGAGGGGCGGCAACAGGGAGAGCGACTGGGTTCTTCTCTATGGTTGAAGCGGAACAGTAGAGTTATTCGCCAAAAAGTAGGGGATCAACAGGATTAAGTGATTCGTTGTTTGATATAGCACTACAAACAAAGATTATGACATTACTGTAAGGTGGGGAGTGCATCGGCCTACAAGGCTTTGTGATTTTATCACTGTCAAACACCATAATGGTTAATCCTGTTGATCCTGACCAAATTTGTGCTTTTCCCCTGCTTAACGAGAAGAAACGCCCTATTTCATAGTCTCTTGCAGAATAATGCCACCACCGAGAACAATTTCCCCATCATATAGCACTGCAGCTTGTCCTGGGGTAATGCCGAATTGAGGCTCATTAAACACTAATTTAACTTGATGATCTTCGATGGGAATGACTGTCACAGGAACAGCCTTGGAACGATAACGCACTTGCACCTCTGCCATGATAGGGGTAGTGGGTTCAGCAACAGAAATCCAATTGAGTCGTCCCACCAGACAATCAGAACGACCTCCATCAGCACGGTTGCCCACAATGACCCGATTCATTACTGCATCTAGTTTAACCACATATAAGGGTTCTGGGGCTGCAATACCTAATCCTCTCCGTTGTCCAATGGTATAGTGATGGATGCCTTGATGAGTGCCTAAAACCTTACCCTCAAGATCAACGATTTCCCCTTCTCTGGGTTTAATATATTGATCGATAAAGGCGGACATAGAGCCATGAGCTTCAATTAGACATAAATCTTGGCTTTCTGGTTTATGGGCAGTTTTTAAGTCAAATTTTTCAGCAATACGTCGAGTTTCTTCTTTGGTTTGTTCCCCTAATGGGAAAATGGTTCCCCCTAAAATATCTTGGGAGAGATCGTATAAAAAGTAAGATTGGTCCTTGTTGCGATCAACTGCTCGTAATAATTGATATCGTCCTACTGACTCATCATAACGGATACGAGCATAATGACCAGTGGCAATGCGATCGCAGTTTAACTCTTGTTTGGCATAGGATAACATGGGGCCAAATTTCACCGCACGATTACATTGAGAACAGGGTAAGGGGGTTACTCCTGACTCGTACCCTGAGATCAAATAATCCACGATATTCGCTTGAAATAAGTCCCTTGTATCGACAATATGGTGGGGAACCCCTAACTGTTCACAGATAAAAGCTGCATCAACCATTCCCTCAGAACAACATTGTCCTTTTCCTTTCATCAACCATAGGGTTAAGCCAATTACTTCATATCCTTGGCGTTGCAAACTCGCCGCAGCAACGGAACTATCTACCCCACCCGATAAACCAACAACCACTTTATCCATTGTTATAACATTTCTTGAAAACGGATTACTAACTCCTCCTAGACTAACATTTTTTAAGATGACTGAAGACCGTTTCTAATTAGTGATCTAAGAGTCGCCTCTTAGATCATATATCTTGGCTCTGGGTAGTCCCATTCACCCCACCTATCAAGTCAATCAATTCCATTACAGAACAGACCTTCTCAAGAATTGAAAAGTTTTCAGATAAAATGAATCAGAGCTATTTCAGGAAAAAACAAGATATTTTGATCTGCTAAAAATCTTGTTTAATCAGATTTTAAAATATAATACCCCGCACTCTTTTACCCTGTTGCAAGATTGCTATTGTGTTTATCTTCCAGCAGGAGTTTAAAAAATTGCAAAAACGCAAGAAGATTGTAAAGCTGTATTAGATTTTTTCCCAAGAGAAAGCTACACCTACCAATATTATCTAGAAGGAGGATTTCTACAAATAAACAATTCTTAATTTGATTGGAATGACTATCAAGAATTTCTCTTGTTGCGCTTTTTGCAATTTTTGATATGCAAAGGCCTGTCTATGAAAACGAAGAATGGCTAATAATATGTATTCGCTCATTCTCGATGTCAAGTCAGGTTCAACTATGCGGACAATTGGCATATTTTGGGGAAGATGGGGATCTCTTAAGATATGTTCTACTCCAGCACCTAGAGAAATAATGAGTTTTAACGGAGGAAATTGAGCCATTATTCCCAAAGGAGGCTCCCATGTTATGATAACTTCTATTTTCTCTGGTTTATTCACTTTGGGCCAGATATAGACATCAATATCTGGTATTGCTTTTTTGAGTCCAGTCATCAATAGTTCCAGATTTTCAGATTCATCAACTATCAGTATTGACATTTTTAGAATTTTGTGTAATACTTAGATTTAGCATTGAAAAATGCGGGTGTAGCTCAGTGGTAGAGCGTCACCTTGCCAAGGTGAATGTCGCGCGTTCGAATCGCGTCACCCGCTTAAGGGATAAAAAACTTAGGAGAAGTGAGCAAGAACAGTTCACAATCACCAATGGGATTGCTAGAAGTGGGTAAATCCAATCCGATGATACCTGCTTTTTTAACCCTTAAGGTACTGTGAGAGTTGCCCCAAATCAGAGTTTCTGCCCAGTTGCCTAAATCAGGTTGATGACCCACAAGGGCAATCATGCCTTGATCATACTCAGAATTTAGCCACCAATCAACCCAGAGGTCGAGACTTCCCCCAGGAGAAAGGGGACTAAATTCTTCTAATTTATGAGTTAAGCCTGCGTTTTGTAATATATTAGCAGTTTGACGCGCTCGTATCAGAGGACTGGTTAAAATAATGTCAAACTGAATCTTGATCTCCTTTAACCGTTGAGCAACTTTAGTGGTTTTTTTCTCCCCCACATCCGTTAAAGGCCGATCTTCATCCTTAATTAAATTGTCTCGTTCCACAGCAATGCCATGACGGATAAGATAAAGTTGTGTCATCTGAAATTGTTGCTAAAAAGTGCTATGAGTAAACCCATTTTTGAAATTGTAGACGAATTACCTACCGATAACATGACGGTAAAGGTCTTAAAAACCCTTGACTTTGTGGTTCCTGGAGAATGGGAGAACTTAGTGGGGTTTGAGAACACTATTCGCACGGTTACAGGAGAAACAGACGAAGAGATGATTCAATCGATCGGCGATCGCGCGGTTTACCTTTTCAATGATAAATCCCAAGGCTATCAAACGGCATTATGGTTATATCAAACCGTCGATAGGAGTGACAGTGCCTTAGGTGCGGCTGCTTTAGCCAATAAAATCGGCGAAAAAGTCTCCTTTTTGGGCTTTTTAAACCGGATTACTCCCAACCCTGATAAAGCCCAAGCCATTGATTTATGCTTAAAATTAGTAACGGAATTAGTGGCTTTTTGTCAAATTAATGGCATTCCTGGAGATAGTATTGGGGATTTTGTTGGCTCTTTGGGAGATTATAGCGGAGAATCCTTGATGAGAATGGCCGCTTTAGTTTGTTTAGATGGATTAATTCCCTTAGGACCTGATTTTATTCTCAAAGTGGAATCAAGTCTCAGTAATCTTTCTCCTGGAGAGTTAGATAATAATGGTACCTTTAAGAGCATTAAACAGGCCATTCCTGGGAATCAAACCAGTAGTCAACTGGATTTTATCGGTGAGAGTTTTGAATCGGTTAAAGGGTGGATGTCAGGATTTGTGGAAGAAAAAGGTGTCACTCCACAGGGACTCTTTGATAACTTAAGCAACTTTATCGAATATTCAGAAGACAAATTAGATTATGTCGCAGCTTTTTTAGACATGACAACCAACTATTATGAACATACAGGAACCCAAACCCTAGCGAGACGGTTAATTGAACGAGCAGTAGCCGAAATTTAGGGTAACTTTTGTTACATAATGACGATGGAGAGGCCCCTTAGCCCGTAAACTGGTGATGGCCATCTATTTGGTAGCGCACTTAGAAACCATTCAAGGAAACATCATGGCAACTCCATCGGATCAAACACAAAAAAAGCCCCTCGAAATTAAAGAAATTCAGGAATTGGCGATCGCTATCTCTGCAAAAAGCCTTAATCCCACCATGTTGTCTCAAGAGTTTCTGAAGCAAACTGGTATTGTACCGAGTGACTGGGAACTAGGAAAACAACCGGTTTTGGGACAAAACCTTTCACAAGTCACCTTTCAAAATGGGGTCAGTATTGTTGCGCAACCGCGAACCATTACTTTTATGGAATCTTTGGGCAGCAAAAAACCTGATGAACTCAATATTCCTAATGTTGCGCGTCAATATGTGGACAAACTTGCTAATGCAGAATACCAAGGTTTATCAATTACGCCAAAAAGTTTAGTTCCTTTTCCAGGCAATAACGAAGGGGCGAGAAACTTTATTACCAAAACATTGTTGTCCCCTGGTGCTTGGCAAGAATACGGTAATGCGCCACTACAAGCTGGTCTTAATTTACTCTATCAACTCGATCGCTGTCAATTTAGTTTGAGTATTAATGAGGCTAAAATCCAAATGCCTGATAAAACTGCGATTCCTGCTTTGTTATTTGCTGGTAATTTTAATTACAATTTAGGAGCAGAAAATACTCAAGATGTTATTAGTAAGTTAAAGCAAGGAATTGATGATTGGCAAAATGATTTAAACGCATTTCAAGAAGTTGTCAATCAACGGTTTTTAGCTCAACAACAGCAAGCAAGTCTCTTTCCTACGACCTAGTTAATACCCCGCCGTTAAGGGCGGGGTTTAAATAAGTTTCTCCGTAGGTAAGAGCTAGGTTTATAATTAATTTAAACTCATTTTAACACTATTATCTATCGCTTATTACTTGTTACTTGAAAGTTGATGAGTTGATAAACATTATTGTACAATGCTCGAAATTAAACTAGCTTCTCAAGATAATTCCTCATCCAAGATTATTACGTTTTTAACGCTTTGTCTTGCTTTATTTTGTATTTCTTTTGCTCCGATTTTTATTCGATTTAGTGAAATAGAATTAGGAGCAAATGGAACTGTTTTTAACCGTTTATTTATTTTTGTGGTGGTTTTTGGATTAATACAAACCATTACACAAAGATATAATAGACCAGAAGAAATTACCATCCAATCTCCCTTAAACCGTAAACATTGGATTCTTTTATTCTTAGTTGGTGTTGTTTCAATTACCTCTTTAGGACTCTGGGCAATTTCTTTAGAATATACCAGTGTTGCTAAGTCGATGTTGCTGAATAATTTGACTCCAATTTTTACCAGTTTGGGTGCTTTTTTGTTTTTAGGAAAACGCTTTGATATTAAATTTATTGTGGGTATGATTATTGCTTTATCAGGAGCAATTTTCTTAGGTTTAGAAGATTTACAAGGTGGTCATGGTCATTTAATTGGTGATTTTTATGCTATTTTATCGGCGGTTTTTTTAGGTATTTATTTTTTGATTGTTGAACAGTTAAGAACTCGTTTTTCTGCTACAACTATTTTACTTTGGCGATGTGGAATTGGTAGTTTTTTATTGATTCCTTTAGTTTTATTAACTGAAGAAAAGTTATTTCCTAATACTTGGCAAACTTGGTTAGCAGTGATAGGATTAGGAATTATTTCAGAGGGTTTAGGACAAAGATTATTGGCGGATTGTTTGGATAAATTATCCTCTAGTTTTATTGCGATGTTCCTATTATTAGAACCCATTATTAGTGCTATGTTAGCTTGGGTTATTTTTGCAGAAGCATTAAATTCAACAACTTGGATGGGATTTGTTATTATTTTAACAGGAATTTATCTAGCACAATTGAGTCATTCTGCTGTTCATTAATCTTGATTATTCCAGTCAACTAAATTCTTGATTAATCGTTAACTCGAAAAACTCGAAACCCTCATTCTTTCATTAAAAATGTTGCAACTCTGAACCCCGAACTCACATCAGAATTAACTATCAACTGGTTCCTTTTTTTTATTTAAAAAATTGTCTAAGAGACTGTTTATAAACAAAATATCAAGACGGATTCGGTGTGCATAAGAGAGGTTTATCTGCACTATCCATCAAGTAGGGGTCAACAGCCGTTGACCCCTACTTTTACCACCCTACACAACTGGTTCCTTGTTTTTATTTAAAAAATTGTCTAAGCTATTCAAGTTACTAGAGTTTGATAAATCATGAGAAAACCAAGCAAATATATAAAGTTATTACCCAGTTTTTTAACTGGGTTTAGTCTAAGTTTAACCCTAAATTATTTAATCATTGAGTCTAGGGTATCTGCACAAATTACTGAGTCTCAATCAAATGAATATCTTGTACAAGCTAATATAAAAGTTACAGATTTACAGGGATTTAATGGGGTTATTAAATCTTTAGCCATTAGTCCTGATGGTAAACTATTATTAGTAGGAACAGGAGATGGTTTAATTAGTGCGATTGATTTAGAAAACCAAGAACTTCTCTATGATAAAGCAGTTTTAGTTAATAATTATTCTTCCATTGCTTTTAATTTAGAAAAAGATATTTTTGCAATTGCTGATGATACAACAGTGATGATCTTGAGTTTATCTAATGGTCGAAAATTACGTTTTCTGAGAAAACATACTGGAAAAGTTAGTGATGTTGCGATTAGTCCCGATGGAAAAAATCTTGTTAGTGTTAGTGGGGACGATCGCACGATTAGAATTTGGGATCTCGACTCTGGGGAACTAATTCAAACCATTGGGGCTAATATTGGACCGACTACCAGTGTACAATATACTCCAGATGGGACTATCTTTATTACAGGTGCGATTGGAAGCGATCGCACGTTTAAGTTTTGGGATGCAAAGACGTTTGAGTTGTTAAATACCTCCCCTCAACAACCTGGATTTATTAATGATTTGAAAATTAGTAATGATGGGACACAATTAGTCGCTGCAGTGCGAAATTTTGTTAAAAGTTGGGATTTAAGTACCTTACAGGAAATTAGATCCATAAAAGGTCCTAGATTGGATATCAATATGATTGCTATTTCTCCTGATAACCGTACCGTTGCGACTGCGAATAAGGAAGGAACTATTATGTTATTTGATTTAGTGAAAGGACGAAAAATAAGGACTTTACAAGGACATCAGGGATGGGTTTTATCTCTTGATTTTAGTCCTGATGGTAAATATCTTTATAGTGGTGCAGAGGATAAAATTATTAAAGTTTGGCAACTACAACCATAGTCACTATCCGAAAATCAGTGGGGACTTAATAATATTAGGCCCCTATAAAAGTTGTTGTTGACTTTAACCTCAAGTCCTTGCCTGATCAGGCTCAAATCTGAATTATTGGAGATGTCTATTAACGATCACATTTTTTTCTTATGATAATTCATAGCCTGTTGTAAAATTAATCATCCATTTTTTTAGAAAACTAACTTACGATCAAAATAGAATAGTGATTTTTAGAAAAAGATAGGAAGACTATTATGGAATTAACCCGACTCATTGATGCTATATCATCTCCCTTATTTTTGAAAGATTGGTATCTTAGTTTAGGAATTTTAGTCAGTTATGGTTTAATTGTTTTACCACTGGGATTTAAAACAGGTTTCTTAAGCTGGAAATTACCTAATTTTTCATGGCAGCATTTTTGGCAACTTCCTCAACTGTTTGTTATGCCGGCTTTCATAGAAGAATTAATTTTTCGGGTTATTTTATTACCTCATCCCTTGAAAAATATGGATCATTTTCAAGGATTATTTTGGATAGTTTTAAGTCTAGTCTTATTCATTGTTTATCATCCTTTAAATGCTGTATTATTTTATCCTCAAGGTAAACGGTTATTTTCAAACCCTATATTTCTTTTTTTTGCTGGATTATTAGGAATTGCTTGTACCATTAGTTATGAAATAACCGCTTCTCTTTGGCCACCTGTGGTGATTCATTGGTTAATTGTTGTTACTTGGTTATGGTTACTGGGAGGTGAAGAACAATTAAATCAGAAATCAGTTGCAGATACAGATATTAGTAATTAGTTATTGAACTTTTAAAGAGCGCAATCTATTAATAGCAGCAGCTAACTCAAAACGACGAAACATCACTAAATCTCCTTGGGGAAAATGAGTTAAAATATCTAATCCTTTACTATTAATATCCTCCATGACTTTATCTAAAATATTAGTTAACGTATTTTGATGATCCATATAATACTGTTTAGCATAAATTATAGCAGCAGAAATTGCTCGTAACTGTCCAGGTTCGATTAATTGTTCAATGGCAGTTAGATCAATATCTTCTGTCCCAAAAATTACTTGATCTACATCTCTAACTTTAACTTTAACATCCCTTCTTCCTCGACTGGGATCGATACTATTAGCTAACGGGATTCTGGGGGTTATATTACCAAAATTATTACCTCCTTCTGAGATACGTTCATTGGGATTATTTTGAGCAATTTTTTGAGCTTTTTCAGTTACATCATAAGGGTAAAAATTATCCATTGCAATTACTTGATCGGCTACATCAAAATAGTCTCCACTTCCTCCCATTACTAAGATAATTGATACAGTATAATCTGTAGATAATTGTTTGATTTTATCGATAAATGGAGTAATGGGTTCTTTATTTTTTGCGATTAATTGTTGCATCCTCCAATCGCGGATCATAAAGTTAGTTGCTGCTGTATCTTCATCTACTAATAAAAGGTTCGTTCCTGATTCTAATGCTTCAATAATATTCGCTGCTTGGGAGGTACTTCCACTTGCATTTGTCGTTGTAAAATTATTAGTTGATCGTTGTTGCGGTAATTGATTAATAAAGGGAGATATATCAACTCCTACAATACTTCTACCATCTTCTGCACGAATTTTTACTGCGGATGGATTACTAATGACAAATTCTCTACCATCTCCAGGAATATGATTATAAATACCCAATTCTATTGCTCTTAATAAGGTGGATTTTCCATGATAACCTCCCCCAACAATTAAAGTAATTCCTTGGGGAATACCTAACCCTTTTATTAACCCTTTATTGGGAGTTTCAAAAGTAATTTCTAATGATTCTGGTGATTGAAATGGGATAGCATCTCTTTCTAAAGGACGAGGATCAACACCACTTTTTCGTGGCAAAATTGAACCATTGGCAATAAAAGCAACTAAATTCTTTTCTGATAGTTTCTGACGGATAAAGTTTGCGTCTTCTGCGGTTTCAACTTGCTTCTGAATTGCTTGAGAATCTAAGGATTTGTAAAGTAATGTTTCTTCAACAATATGGGAGATATCTTCACATAACATTTGGGTTGCTTGATGACCTAAAATTGTTCTTCCTCTAGCAGGAAGTCCTACAGAAAAACGAATTTCTATATCATTTTTATTGATATTTGCAGCCGTTCGGTGTAGTATTTCTTGTCCAATTTTAATAATACTAATTACGCCGCTTTTTCCTGTTCCTCTATGTTGACTGAGTTGCTGACAAACTTGACTAAATTGACGAATTAAATAGTCTTCTAAAGCAATTTTTCTACTTTTATTTTTATATAATTCATTAGGAAAATTAGCAATATTATGAGCAATTTTTATAATTACTTTACTAGGAGAAGCAAAAGGATCACCCTGGATATGTTCCATAATCAACGTAAACTTAGGAAATTCATATTTTCCTTTGATATCCTTATATGCTTTATATCCTCTTCCATCTAGTTCTCTTAATTTGTTGGATAAGTGGTAATGATTCATAAATATTAATAATTTGTGCTTAATTACTTTTTAAAATTATAAACAACTCGAAAACCATGAGCATCACTGCGATTATTTCGTTGAACTTTATTGCGGGTTGCACAACGACAGTAAAAGGGAAAAGTGGCCCAAGATCCTCCACGCATGGGAGAATGTTTATCATTTCCATTCAACCAAATTTTACCATCTTTTGGCGCATTTTGATAAGTTTCATGCCAAGTATCGGCACACCATTCCCATACATTTCCGTGTAGATCGTATAGTCCAAAAGCATTGGGAAGAAAAGAACCAACTTCTGTGGTTTGTTTACGATGAATACCAATGGGTTCTTGTTGATAAGTTCGGGTACTATTATAATTAGCGAATTGTTCTGTCATGGTGTCACCAAAATGAAACGGTGGATAAATTTCTGTTCCGTCTAGTTGTTTATATTGATTAGAATTTATAAGTCCTCGACAAGAATATTCCCATTGTGCTTCACTGGGTAATGTTAGATTAATTCCGACCATTTCAGATATCTTTTCACAAAAGTCTAAACAGTCATATAAGGATAGATTTTCTACTGGTCTATTGTCTCCTTTAAAATAAGAGGGATTATCTCCCATGACTTGTTTCCATTGTGCTTGAGTAATTGGATATTTTCCTAGACAAAAAGAAGTTAATGTGACTTGATGTTGGGGTTGTTCTTGTTGGCGATCGCCTCCTTCTTTTTGAGAGGTTCCCATATAGAAAGTTCCTCCTGGAATAACAACCATATCCAGGTTAATATCTTGACCTAATTTAATTGTGAAATACTTATTTTCTCTCTTGTTACGCGCAATAATTTTTCCTTTACTATTAACGGTGATTGCTTCAAATTGAAAAGACTTAAGGGAACTAATTAAATGTTTATTGGGGTGTTGATTTCGTGCAGAAGATAAAGGAATTGAGGGATCAAGTGAAGTAACTTGTACAGTAGTTTGTTGGGAGGGTTGATTATTAATAATAGAAGTTTGTAAAGAACTCTGTTTTATCTGTCTTTTTTTTCTCTTTTTGAATAAAATAAAAACTAGATTAGCAAGACATACAAATATCAGAAAAATACTGATAAATATAGCTAACTCAAAAGATGATTGAGCTACTAAAATTTTAACCATCCCAAGGATAATAATAATACTACTAGATACAGTTATATAAATAAGAATTTTATGTTTGCTGGTTAATTCTTGAAAATAAGATCGATTAATAATATTATTTTCAGTTAACGATGAATTCTCACTAATATCTAAAGGTTGAGCAGAAGCAACATGGGTATTTAATGCTGATAAAATTTCTTGAACATTTTGATAACGATTTTGAGCTAAATGGGCTAACATTTTATATAAAATCTTGCTTAATTTATCATCAACTTTAATTCGTTTATTTTCTAAATAATCTTTCCATAGCCAAGTGGCTGTACTACTATCATAAATCGGGTCATTGTCATTATTTTCAGAGGGAAAATATCCAGTCATTAAACGAACACAAGTCGCTCCCAAACTATAAATATCACTACTAGGTTGAGGATGACCCGTCATTTGTTCTATGGAACCATAACCAGGGGTATAAATCAAAGTTCCACGACGCTTAGAAACTTCTTTAACCCCTCCAAAATCAATTAAAATTAACTTACTATCATGACGACGACGCATAATATTATCCGGTTTAATATCTCGATGTAATAAGTTTCTTTGATGGAGATAATCTAAAACAGGTAATAAGTCTTGTAATAAGGATTTAATCTTTTCTTGACTAAAATTTCCCTCTCGATTAAATTCTGTAATTAAATCGTCTCCTTCGATATATTCTTCAACTAAATAAAGAGAATTTTCTTCTTCAAAATGATCATAAATAGCTGGTATTTGTTCATGTTTGAGGGTGTCTAAAATTTCAGCTTCTCGTTTAAATAATGTTTTAGCGGTTTCTAAACTTTGTCCTTGAAATGCTGCAATAAATTTCTTTAAAACTCGTTTTCTATGATTAAAGTTTTGGTCTTCAACTAAATAAGTTCGTCCAAAGTTCCCTTCTCCTAATATATGTTTAACCAGATAGCGATCGCAAAATAAATAACCTTGAGTCGTTTCAACCAAAGGTTTACCACATCCATGACAAAATTTATGATTATTCGGATTATTAGGGAAAGAACAAGCAGGGTTAAGACAATAAAGAGACATAATCAAGAAGGTTTAATTATCCATTATCAATTATCCATTCTCCATTCGACAAAGAGACATAATCAAGAAGGTTTAATTATCCATTATCAATTATTCATTCTCCATTATCCATTCTCCATTCTTAAACTGATAGATATTTTTAATGACTTCTACCCAACCATCAGAAACCGAAGCTAAGAAACGATCGCCTTTCTCCTTGGTTGCTGTGGTTGCATCTCCCATGACCCCACTTTTACTTACCTCTTTGGTCAACCAAGCAAAAGGAAGTTTCCCCTCCATACTCAATAAACTATTTTCTGGCAAACCTTGAGGATATTCCTTAACTGCTTGGGACATTTTTACCTGATGGGGTAATAAAGAGAGAATAATACTGGTTTCTGCATCTCCAGCATGGATACCATATTCTAACTCTTGAGGGGTCAATAATTCTTTAGCAATATGAGGAACACGCCAAGTAAATAAAGGAAACACCGAAAAATCCTGATATTTTTGATGAATATCCCTAGCAGCAATTTCCATAATTTGGGGTTGTCCCCCATGAGAGTTCATCAACACCAACTTACGAAACCCAGAACGATAAACACTTTCAGCTACTTCAGTAATAACAGATAATAAAGTTGTTGCACTCAGGGTAATGGTTCCAGGGAAGCCCCAATGCTCATTGGATTTGCCATAATAAAGACAAGGTAGGGCATAAGCCGGAATCTCTGAAGGTAACTTTTCTAATGCCTTACCCAAAACCCCTAAACTAATAGCAGCATCCACTGCAATAGGTAAATGAGGCCCATGTTGTTCGATCGCCCCAATGGGTTGCACAATCACAACATTTTCCTTATCTTCCATAGAGTCAATATCAGTCCAAGAGAGATAAGGAAAAAAACGCTGAGGAGGGATAAAACCGTGCATGATTATAGCTCTAATAGTTATACACAATTTCAGTTTACAGCCTTAACCAAAATAGAGTAACTTAGGATAAATCTTGTTACCACGACTCAAGAGAATAAACCAAACCCATGTCAATGCCAACAGAACTATATCATCTCGTTGCTTTTATCATCGCGCTGATGGTGGTTTGGTGGAGTACCCCCATCATTAACGAGTTTGGTCAAAAACAAGGACTTGTTGATAACCCCAAAAATGATGCTAATAACCGTAAAATGCACCAACGGCCAATGGTTCGCTTGGGAGGAGTTTCCATTTTTGCAGGAACCGTTATTGCTCTATTATTAGTGTGGATTTTTGGAGGGTTTGGTTGGCTACCCCCTAATAAGGAATGGGAGATATGGGGCGTTACCATTGGAGGTGTGGCCTTTTTCCTGATTGGGTTAGCGGATGATCTCTATAATTTAAGTCCCATGACTCGTCTGGTCTTACAAACCGTTGTGGCCAGTGCAGCATGGGGTGTCGGAGTACGCATCGACTTTTTATCGGTTCCTTTTAGTAGTTTAATTCAGATTGGTTTATTTAGCCTTCCTATTACGGTTATTTGGCTCGTAGGCATGGCTAATGCGATTAATTGGATTGATGGTTTAGATGGGTTAGCTGCGGGGGGATGTGGCATTTCTGCGGTGGTGATGATGGTGTTGGCCTTATTCATGGAACAACCGGCCGCTGCTTTAATCGCTGCTGCTTTAGCGGGTGCTGCTTTAGGCTTTCTGCGCTACAATTTTAACCCCGCTCAAATCTTTATGGGAGATGGTGGGGCTTATTTTATGGGGTTTACTCTAGCAGGGGTTGGGGTCATTGGTTTAGTAAAAGTGGCCACTGTTGCTACGGTAGCAGTAACGGCGGTTTTATTACCCTTTGTGGTCTTAGCTGTCCCCATTTTAGATATGTCTGTGGTGATTATTTCTCGTATTAGTCAAGGAAAATCCCCTTTTATTGCTGATAAACGTCATCTACATCATCGTTTAATTCAAGCCGGTATCTCTCATCGTCTCACAGTATTGTTTATTTATGCTTTAACATTATGGGTCGGCAGTATTGCCCTAGGACTGTCTAATATTCCCAGTGGTTGGGGATTTGCCATCGGTGCAACTGTCTTATTAGGATATGTCGGTTGGCAAGCTTGGCGTAAAAGTCGCAAGATTCAGGGTTGATCTTGGTTTCACATCAGAGTCATACTAAATCCGCTTTAGATACTAGACAATCATCGTTCTGGAGCAGAGGAAGCAGGGGAGGCTCCAGGAGGCAGGGGGAGAAAGAATATTACTCTACGATAATAAGCGGATTTGGTATCACTAGAGTGAGAAGCGATCGCCTCATTTCTGAACAAAAACCCGCTTCACTAGAGTGATTCGTTGATTATCTGATCAAACTTCTGAGGGAAAAGCGATCAGCCTTCGGGTTTATAATGATTTTAACTAAAGCGCAATAGTAAAATGTCAAAAACTTATATTGGAACCACACAAGTTGCTTGTCGACTTCACTTATCCGTTCAGCAACAGTTTCAATTAAAGAAAGCTATTGTTCATTGTCAATAAGCCTTGTGGTTGCCGACAATTGTGCGTGGGTAGGGCAACAGGGAAAAACTTCTCTGGACTTACTTTTCAACCTACTTGTCACCCCGTGAGGAGATTGACACTTGAGAAATCTTAATTGTAATCTTGATCAAGTCTATAAACATTAGACTGAGTGTTTGATTGTTTAAAGGGTCTATTACTAATAAATGGGGAATTTCCCTTAAATATTTGTTTAAAGAAGTTGATGACAATAGGATTACTAACATCAAACAATAAATCATGAGCTTTTTGGACTTGTCCCCCTTTGGTGAAATCTATATAAATAGCTTTCTTTGTTGTAAAATCTTTCGTATTATTTCCTAAACGATTATTGACATTTTTCTGATTTAAACGAGAGAGATGAAAAGCTCCAGAAATGGTTAGAATTGAATCATGTTGATTAATGGTCACATAGACATTTTTACTGATTTTTATTTGGTTAATCCATTCTTCATGTTTGGGGTTATCAACATCAGCTTGATGTAAAATAATATTATCAAAAAAATCTGTGACTTCACTAGATAGTAAATTAATCGTAGTATTTTCAACGACATAGTTACCTAAACTATAACTAAGCAAAGTAAATTTGATTCTTTGTCGAAACAAGATATCAAGGTTAGACTCTTTAATCCATTGACTAAGGATAGTGAAAACCTTAGCTAAAGTTTTTGCCGAAGACTTTGCAATAGATAAGGCTTCTTTATATTCTGATTTTGCTCGAAAAAAGTCAAAAATGGATGAGTTACCTTGTGGATTAGATGGCCAAGAAAATAAGATAACATTGAGATCATAGTCTTCCTTTAGTTGGTGACTATAATCTAAAGCTTGACGAGAAGATTGGTTAAAACCAGGAATATAAAAGACCCATTTTCTCGAAAAAGTATTATTTTTAATACCTTGAATAATTTCTTGAAAAAGTTGTTTGATTGAGGTATTTTTCCGAGTTAAGTCCTCATTAATACTGACGGGTTCTATCAACCATGATTTTTGTGTTTTTTGATAAAAAGCTTTAGCTATTGTTATTTGATCGCTCCCTTGAGGATTAAGACTTTCTCCAAAAAAAAGCTCATTGTTGTGATGGTCATTGATAAGGCGATCAGAAATTACTATAATCACAGATTTAAAAGATATTGATGATCTTTCATAATTATAGCCTATCTCTTTATGATTTCGACTCTTTGCCAAAGGGTTGCCCCCAATACTTCCAATTTTCTTTATTAAAAGGACTTCTGTACTTTCATATTAATTCTCATTCCCATTCTAATAAAACTTTCTTATCAGCAGGAATATGTTCCCAAAAAGCGGATACTACCTCGACATCAATTTTATGTATGCGATCTAATTGAATATAATTTCTAATATAATCTTTGCAGTCATGAACACGCTTCCATCTTTGATTAACTGTTAACTTAGTTTTACCCACTTATAATACAATAGGTAAAGTATTATCAAGAATAAAATCAAGGCAACCTTTCTTATTTTCATCCTCAAACTGACATAATGGTTCCGGCATTCTCCAAAATAAACAATTATATATTTTCAGGTCAAATGGTTGAATATCATCTACAGTATGTCATGAAGTTTTGGGCATTTCAAATAAAGTTTGTTATTGTGGTTGACTATTTTTAATAGTTTCTTGATACTTAAATACTCTTTGTTTCCATTTAATTAAAGCTTCTCTGTCTATAAGTAAACTAGGTTGTCTTGATTTTAGAGAAGAGTCGTTAGGATAAAATAAATTGAGTTGTTTCATTAGTGATTATTCTGTGACTTTTTGAAATTAATTAATTATTTAATAAACACTATTTCTTGTTCATTTGATAAATTTTCATCATAATGATACCCTAAACCATAGTAATCTTTAAGTTGTGATGGATCATCAATTTTATTATCGATAATCCAATTGGTCATTAATCCTCTACTTTTCTTAGCCATGATGCCAATGGTTTTGAGTTTACCATTTCTCATTTCTTTAAAGGATACTTTTAAAATAGGATAATTAAACTGTTCAGATTTTATTATACGAGAATATTCATGAGAAGCTAAATTAAGTAATACTTGATTATCATGCTTTCCTAATTCCTTATTTAACTGTTGAGTTACTTGATCACCCCAAAATTTATAAAGATTATCCGCTTTTTCTGTTTTCAAACGGGTACTCGTCTCTAGTCGATAAGGACTAATTTTATCAAGGGGTCTTAAAATTCCATATAATCCTGATATAATTCTTAAATGGTCTTGAGCAAATAAATAGTCCTTATCCTTAAAACTCTCTAACTCTAATTGTTTAAATACATCCCCTCGATAAGCTAAAATAGTAGCTCGTTTTTGAGCCGTGTCAAATGATTGGAATCGTTGATAATTTAAGGTAGCTAATGATTCACTAACTCCTAATAATTTTTCTAAATCTTTAGAAGAGAACGTTTGAAGTGAGTTAACTAAAAAGGAACTCTCTTCTTTAAAAATAGGCTGTGTAGTTTTAGGAACAGTAAAAGCATCATCAAATACTAACGTTTTAGCTGAAGATAGAATTAAAAGCATTTAAACGTAACATTATAATTAATAACTAGCTTATTTATTTTACCTTATAATGGAAATGTATTATATTTTTTTATCAAAAACAATCAAAAGCTCCTAACATGATAAGATGATTTTTGGATTTAGGAAAATTAAATCTGAATAGAACTCAATTACTAACTTTTGCCCTTTACTATTATTAAAGCGAAGCCTGGACTCACCACTAACGAAAAAATACTAGAACTCTTAGAAAATAATCCTGACGGGTTGACAGTTAAACAATTAAGTGATTTACTTAATCGTCCAATTTCTTTGGTACAAATCTGTTTAAAGTTGTTGGTTAGTTGTCAAAAACTTACAAGTAATGAAATAAATATGAGACAAGTATATCATTTAACGAATACTCAAAAATGAAATAGTATTTATCATGGAGACACACACAGAAAACCTTTGTAATCATTAACACTCTCTTTCAATATGCAAGTTAAACGACAAAACATTAGTATTCTGATAGACGATAATGCTATGAGACTCTACCTCGTTAGTCCCGACAAAGTTGGAAAATATCCAGGTATTTTATTCTATAGTGACATTTATCAACTAGGTTCTCCTATAACTCGTTTAGCTGATCATTTAGCAGGGTACGGTTTTGTGGTGGCTGCCCCAGAAATCTATCATCGTCAGTTACCCGTTGGCACAGTGATTGAACCAACGGATCTCGGAAAGATTCAAGGGAACGAAGCAGCGAGAAAAACCGCTACCTCAGAGTTTGACACCGATGCTAATGCTGTGATTGATTTTTTAAGTCAACATGAGGGAGTCGCCTCTCAACAGATCGGTGCCATGGGGTTTTGTATTGGAGGACATTTGGCGTGTCGGGCTGCCTTGAATCCCCAGGTTAAAGCTTCTGTCTGTGTCTATCCTACAGGCATTCATAGTGGTAAATTAGGAAGAGAAAAGGCCGATACTTTAACAAGATTTTCTGAAATTCAAGGAGATTTGTTATTAATTTTTGGCACTTTAGATCCTCATGTTCCAGAAGATGGAAGAATTACCATCTCAGAAGCCTTAAAAAGAGCCAAAATTAAACACAAAATTAGAGAATATGAAGCTAATCATACTTTCATGCGAGATGATGGCTATCGATTTGATCCCGTCGCCACCGATCAAGTAATGCAAGAAATTATCTCATTTTTTCAGTCTAAATTCGTTAATAATTGAGTAGATAATGTGCTGCTTTGATTCCTGATAAGACTGCTTTTTCAAGGGTTAGATGAAGATGAGGGACCGGTTTGGAGCAAAAAGCATCTCCTGCTTGAATCAATAAACCAGGATTCTCTAACGATAAAAACTCTTCTCCATACACTGTTTTCGGATGACTATAACGCCATCGATGTACTTGATAATCCATCACCGTTGAACCTAACCAATGTGAAGCCGCATTGAATAATTTTTCAGCAATTACTGCATCATCTGTATCCCAATAAGTCTGGCTACATTCAGGAGTACAATGGATGGTAACGGCACAACCTTGAGGAGAAATACCTTTTTTTTGATTACAAGTGATCGCAGCTACGGGAGAATTAGAGGGGGTTAACCATCCTGGAGAGGGAATTAAACTTAATTCTTCTAGTAACGCTAAAATAGTGACACAAGGATAATAAGTGACCCCTTCAAGACGAGATTTTACTGATGAGGGTAAGGAAACACCAGAATTTTTGAGTAAAGTCAAAGATTGAGGAACAGGCACAGTTAAAATCAGACTATCTCCCTCGAAATATTCTCCCGTTTCAGTTTCAACCCTCCAACCAGAATCATGATGCTTGATGGCGATCGCTCGTGTTTGTAGATGAACATCTAAGTCTTGAGCTAAATACTGGGCTAAACTACGATTACTCTTTGTACCTCGATAACAAGGGGTTTGAGTATCAATGAGTTCATTTGACCATTCTACGATAACACCCTCAAGCAACCATTGATCCACCCATTGTTGAAAGAAAGGATCACTAACAGCAAAAAACTGCATTCCATAATCAAAAACCCCCGTTATCTGCTCAGAGGGACGAATCCGGCGAGTTGCTAAACGTCCGCCAATTCCTCTTCCTTTATCAATTATGGTAACTTTTTTGCCGTTTTTTTTGAGTATGTCAGCAGCAATTAATCCGGAAATACCCCCACCAATAATGAGGCAAGATCGTTCACTTTTCTGTTTATATACCATTAATTTATTTAATTTAGAGAAGACAACCTAATTTTTTATTATTAGTTCAATTATGATGATAAGATATTTATTTATTGTTCATGTTTGACTAATTTTATGTGGCGAATTAATGTTCGTTGTGATGGCTCTGCTTGGAAACAGTCTGGTGCTGATTTTAAAACTATGACAGAAAATTATCAACTGGAATTGATCGCCTCTCAGAAGATGCGTGATGAGACAAGAATCATGGCTTATAAAATGGAGGATATTAGTGAAGTTGAAACTTTTATAGAACATTGTATCAAGTTTCCTGGATTTACGGCCGATTTTGAAGCTTTGTAAAGGATTTAACGGTCATTAGTGGTATTTTGATTAATGACCTTAGCCACATATCCTGTAGGATGATTAGGGAAAGGGATGGTATCAGCAATCAGAAATACTAACGTGGCAGCTACGCTAAATTTTAAAAGAACTCTCATAATACTCTCAATAATTTACTTGTTCCCTTACTATCTCAATAACAAACCCTTTTGAGCATCCCCTAATGGGATTAAACTTTATGAATGTTCAATCAATTACTCATGAACCCATCGAAGGCACTGATAATGTTTTGACCACTGTTATTATTAATCAAGTTTCCTCTCAATGTATTTTAGCTAGATTATTAATTGATGTGTTAGGAAAACCTGGGATAGACAATGATCTGGAAATGATGGGTTCTGGTGATACTTGGACAATTATTTGGACTCAACCTTTGACAATCATAGAAAACACGAGCGCGTTAATTACTAAAGCTATTAGTTAATACGAATTGGCCAGATATCAGCTTATGAATTTTATTTATTATCCTTATTAAAAAGAGGTAAATAAGTTTGTTATATACAGAGGTTACTGAAACTTTCATTTGAGAAACTTGAGATTGATAAGCTGCATGAATTGAAGGTCGAAGCTTGCTTGTCAAACAAATGGTTAAACAGTTTGTTTGACAGTGCATAATCATATAAAAAGCCTCCCATTAATACTATTAATGGGAGGCTAACTAATGTTTTTTAATCTCTTTACTAAGAAACTCTTTGACAACTAATTTTGAAAATTTACCATTGATTAAAATCAACACTAAGAATGGTAAAACCGATCATGGTGGTACAAACTCCACAACCGCCTTTAATATCAAGAGTTTCAGAAGTTTTGAGATCAGTAATCGCAGAATCAGTAATAGAAGAATTAATGTTTAAGTCTTCAATTTTAATGGTAGTCATGAAAGTCAGTCCTCAAAGTAATGATAGTTAGTTCATTTTTAGGCAATCTCTAAAAACAGATCACGCTAATCTAAAAATAATGATATGACCCGATTAATAATTTGTCGGTAGTAAAAAGTAGTAAAAAGTAGGCGATACTGGTGATAAAAAGTAGGAATTTAAACCGAAGAAAATCTCAAAAAGTATCCTAATTAGGATTTATTGAAAAATAGATAAAATACTGGTTCTCTTAATGGAATTCACTGATCGCTCATATTATTGATATGGGTGCGATTCGTTGAGCTAGAAAGCCTGTACTATGACAAGGGTGTAGCTCGTTCAGAACCTAGAAATCTGAATAACTGTTAGTTTGTTGGCATTTGGAGCCACACTCGGAATCAAAAGGAGAAATCCTGAGGAGAAATCCTGAGAGTGACGATATAACCATCTGTTTTGGACTTAGTAAACCCAGGATGGAAGCAGGGTTAAAAGGGAAACTCGTTATGAAACAGCATGATCTGACGTTTCCTAAGTCAATCGGTCATCTAAAGCTTCTCTCATGTGCCATTCTACATAATAAGCTAAAAAACATCAGAAAATATGGGCTTTAACTCGATGATCTAGATAATGATAAATTGGTCTAACTTTTAAATCAATGGTCTTGAAACACCTCAACTTATGAAATATTAGTTGATTTGTTGGTTTAACCAACTCAGATAACTATCACTTCCTTCTACAATAGGTAAACTGATAATTTCAGGAACCTCATAAAAATGAATTTCTTGAATAGTCGTTTCTATGGTTTCATAGTTCCTTTGATGACTCTTAATCAAACATATCCATTCATCATCTTGACATAATTCATCTTGCCAATAATAATGACTGGTAATAGGTCCAATAATTTGAACACAACCTGCTAATTTTCTTTCTAATAAAGTTTGTGCGATCGCCTTAGCATCTTCTTGTCTAGATGTGGTAGTCAGGATAACAATAAATTCTGAAGACATAGATAATCTTTTCCAACAATATTATCTTAACTATAATTGCAAAATTAAGATACTATTTATACCATAACAAAATTAGTGAACTTAAATACATTTTTTTCGTCAACGTTCTTATAATGGGTTACAAGTTTGTAGAATTTAACTCCATTGATAGGGATAGTATTTACATTGACTCATAAATCATGTAACATAACTATCTTGCTTACTATAGTCTAGAAGACTGTGTTACTGTTGATAGATTAAGTATAAATAGTATAATGATTGCATCAAAATTTACATTAGGAAAATTATCCCGTTTAACTCTTGCTCAAAAATTAATGTATTTAGGGATATTAATAACTTTATTTTGGTTATTTATCGCACTATTTGCTCCCATTTTACAAGGAATTGGCTTTTTACAGAACCCCAAAGAACTATTAAGTAATATCCCTGGAGATTCTCCTAGCTTACGACACTGGTTAGGAACCAATGTGAGAGGATACGATGTATTTTCTCGTACTCTTTTGGGTTCACAAGCTGCTTTAAAAGTTGTCTTCTTGGCCACTATTTTATCTATTTTGATTGGTGTACCTCTTGGTTTAATTAGTGGATATTTAGGAGGGAAAACTGATAAAATTCTCTTATTCTTAATGGATACTATTTATACAATACCTGGATTACTATTATCAGTTACTTTAGCTTTTATTTTAGGACGGGGAATCCTTAATGTTGCTATTGCTGTTAGTATTGCCTATATTCCTCAGTATTACCGTATCGTCCGCAATCATACTACCAGTGTTAAAAATGAGCTATTTATTGAAGCAGCAAAAGCGATGGGAGCCACACCAACCCGTATCTTATCCCGTTACTTATTTTTAAATGTTATTCAAAGTGTTCCTGTGGTCTTTACCTTAAACGCCGCTGACGCTATTTTAGTATTAGGAGGTCTAGGGTTTCTAGGATTAGGATTACCCGAAGAAGTTCCCGAATGGGGACATGATCTTAAAGAAGCATTACCTGACTTATCAACGGGTATTTGGTGGACCACTTTATTCCCTGGAATGGCTATGACTTCAATGGTGGTTGGACTATCATTTATTGGTGAAGGTATTAGTGAACTGTTTAACCCTGCTTTACGCAATCAAAGATGAAAATTAATGACATTGGTGAACAAGGACTCTTGAAGAAAGTACAGTGTTTCTGTCCCCATGATATAATCGGCGACGATGCGGCTGTGCTATCCCTTGATCCTAGTCAACAGTTAGTGGTCACGACAGATGTTTTAGTAGATGGGGTACACTTTAGTCAGCAAACAACTCCCCCAGACTCCGTTGGTTGGCGCGCTGTTGCTGCGAATCTATCCGATTTAGCTGCCATGGGAGCGACTCCTGTAGGGATTACAGTAGGGTTAGCTTTGCCTGGGGAATTATCCGTTAATTGGGTAGAACTTTTATACCAAGGAATGGGCCAATTATTGGGGGAATATGAGACACCCATTGTTGGGGGGGATATTTGTCGTTCTCAGGTCACAACTGTCAGTATTACTGCGTTAGGTCAAGTTAACCCTGATCGTACCATTAAACGCTCTACAGCCCGACCTGGACAGGTTATTATGGTCACAGGGTATCATGGAATGTCAAGAGCGGGATTAGAGCTATTACTGCATCCTGAATTAACCAACAACATAGACCCAGAGATAAGCAAGAGATTGATTGCTGCTCATCAGTATCCTCGACCTCGTTTAGATGTGGTTCCCTATCTATGGGAGAGCATGGAAAATCATTCTATAGGGGGAATGGATAGTAGTGATGGGTTAGCAGATGCTATCATCCAACTCTGCACTTTGAGTGGGGTAGGCGCACGGATAGATTTATTACCCCTACCATGCTTATCTAGTCTATCACAGTATTTTTCGCCAGCGCAAGCCCTAGATTGGGTATTATATGGGGGAGAAGATTTTGAATTAGTGTTATGTTTATCGAAAAAAGTTGCAACTCAATTGGTTAAAATGTTAGGAGAAGAGGCCAGAATTATTGGTCAAATTACAAACGATTCATCTATCGTTTTATTAACGGAAAACCAGGGACAACAAGAATTAAGTTTAGGAAAAGGGTTTCAGCATTTCTCATCTGATAAATAGTCAATCATAATTTAGAATTTAGAATTACTAAAATGGTGGGTTACGAGGGATTGTTGAATTCTGATTATAACCTAAATTATAGCTGTCTAAGCCACCCTACTGTTATGTAGTCTTGTATTGATGATTATGTTATAGTGTCAAACAAAGACAAGAATATTGTTTTAGGATTGAATCGTAATTGTTAACAGTTATCCCAAAGAGATTGTATGAAGATTGTTCTTATGAATATTTTGCTCTCCTTACCTTCCACATCAGAAATACTAACAAGAACAGGAGAACATTTATTTTTAGTTTTAATTGCCATGATAGTAGCGACTGCTATTGGTATTCCTTTAGGAATTTTAATGAGTCGCTATCCCAAATTAGCTAATCCTATTTTATTGGTAACAAATGCAGTTCAAACCATTCCCAGTTTAGCACTTTTTGGTTTTTTAATTACGGTTCCTTTATTGGGAGGAATTGGTAAAAGGCCAGCGATTTTTGCTTTAATTCTTTATGCACTATTGCCAATAATTAAAAATACTTATATTGGAATGAAACAAATTAGTAAAGGATTAAAAGAAGCGGGGCAATCTTTAGGACTAACTGCTTTACAAATTTTATTTTTAATTGAGATTCCTTTAGCCTTAAAAATTATATTAGCAGGGGTAAGAGTCGCTGCTGTTATTTGTGTTGGTATTGCTACTATTGCTGCTGCAATTGGAGGTGGAGGTTTAGGAGTATTTATATTTAGAGGGATTTCTACTGTTGATAATCAAATCATTTTAGCGGGTGCTATTCCATCAGCTATTATCGCTTTATTAGCAGACTGGGGGCTGGGTTGGTTAGAAAATTCTTTGACAGAAACTAATACTAAAAATAAAAATAATAGAACAAAGTTTGCTATATTTTTCATCATTTTGGGATTATTACTCGTAACAATAATTGGAATTATCAATCAAGCTACAGGGGATCTTATTGTCGGATCTAAAAACTTTACTGAACAGGTCATTTTAGGAGAAATAGTAGCACAACAAATTGAAAATAATACAGATTTGAAAGTAGATCGCCGCTTTAATTTAGGAGGAACATTTATCTGTCACGAAGCAGTAAAAGCAGGAGAAATTGATGGTTATGTCGAATATACTGGGACAGCATTTACCGCTATTTTAAAAGAAAAACCCATTAGTAATCCTCAACTAGTTTACGAAAAAGTCAAAGATATTTATAACAACAAATTCCAGTTACAAGTGATGCCATCTTTAGGATTTGAAAATACTTATGCTATTTTAATTCGTGGTGAAGATGCGAAAAAATATAACCTGAAAACCATCTCAGAAGTTGCTCAATATACCCCAAAATGGCAAGCAGGATTTAATCATGAATTTTTAGCTAGGGAAGATGGTTATCCTGGACTTTCTAAGACTTACAATTTAAAGTTTTCAAGTCAACCTAAAATAATGGACTCAGGGTTAATGTATCGTGCTTTAGCTGAAAAAAATGTTGATTTAGTTGCCGGAAATTCAACCGATGGGTTGATTTCTTTTCTCGATTTATTTATGTTAGAAGATGATCAAAAGTATTTTCCTCCCTATGAAGCGGTTCCGGTTTTTAACCAAGAAACTTTGAAACAATATCCTCAACTTAAACCCATTATTGAACAACTCTCAGGACAAATATCTTCTCAAGAAATGCGAGAACTTAACTACCTTGTTGATCATGAAAAACAAGCAATCACAAAAGTAGTTAAAGATTTTTTAAGTAAGAAACAATTGACTTAAGAAGATTTGCTAGAATAACGAAAGTTTCAAACATCAATCATGGGTTAAATAAATGGTGACTTATTTCAATATCAATAAAATTATAAGTGCAATCTTTTTAATAGCTATTGCAGGAGGTTTATTGACTCAAATCAATCAAGCGATCGCCAATGATAATCCATCAGGTTCAACTGAAAAACAACCAGACAATAGAACTAAAAACCCCTTAACTGGAAGAGAATGGCAGTTAGTATCATGGACTGAAAATGAACCTTTGAGTAAAGAAAATTCTACCATTAGGTTTGAAAAAGAGAGAGTTTCAGGAAGTGGTAGTTGTAACCGTTATACAGCAGGATATGCTATTCAAGAAAATGCTATCAAGGTTGGTTTAATTGCTGCAACTCGTAGAGCTTGTCCTGAAGAAATAATGAATCAAGAAATGTTGTTTCTAGCAGCATTAGAAGGAGCAAAAATTTATACAATTAATGGTAAAGGTCAACTACAAATTGGTTATATTAAACAAAAAGAAATGGGTATAATGACCTTGAAAGCGAACACAAATAATAATACTCCAACAGTTGATAAAACAATTTATATTGCTCCCAAAACAGTTGATTGTGTTGGGTTTGCGCCAAGACACTGTTTACAAATTAAAGAAAAATTAGAAGACAAATGGACATTATTTTATGAATCAATCGAAGGATTTAACTATGAACCTGGATATCTTTATCAGTTAAGAATTACTCAAAAAAAAAATTAAATCCTCCCACAGATAGTAGTAGTATTCAATGGTCATTGATTGAAATCATTAGTAAAACTCTTATAAAAGACAGAAAAAAAATATGGTTAGATAGGGAACTGAAAAATTGGAATAATATTGCTCAAATGATTCCCAATGCACCTAAAATAGATGCAGATGTTCCTAGTGTTGATCGCTGTCAAGATCAGTTGAGAGAAGCAACAACTCCTCAAGAAAGGTCTATTATTAAAGCAGGTTGGGAATTATTTGGATCGATACAAACTTATGATGAAACAACAGTAATGACTGCAATGAGTGGAGTAGATGGAATGTGTCGTCCTTTAGGTTATCAAGCATTTGTTTTTGTTGGAGAACAATTTGCGGGTACTTTATCACCTCAACCCATGAATTCTCGTACAGATGGGGATATTTATCGCATTTTCTTAACAAGTTCTTCTAGTTTATTTGTCGAATATAAACGTTACAATGAAAGCGATCCTTTATGTTGTGCTTCAGGAATGAGTCGAGTTTCTTTTAACATTGAACCCAGAGAGGCTAAACCCCTTTTAATTCCTGTTGAAGTCGTAACAAAAGATCAATAATTAAGAGCAATTTTCATCAGGACTTAAATAATCAAAGAAAGATTCTTAATTTTGGACAGTTAATTGTCATTTCTTTTAAAGCGATCGCATTGTTAAAATTTTGTCCTTTATTCTATATCATCCCGCAATGATGCAACGTCGTAATTCCTAACCTACTCAAATAGCTTAATAGTTGTATACATTTTAACACCTGAATATCTGTTCAGATGTTAAGCTATAGATAAGAACTATAACTTGATCATAGGAGAAACCATCATGACCGCAGCAACCGTTAATCAAATGAAATGCGCTTGTTCTTCTTGTGTTTGTATTGTTAATATCAGCGATGCGATCCAAAAAGAAGGCAAATACTATTGTTGTGATGCTTGTGCTAATGGACATCCTGACGGATCAGGATGTTCTCATCATGGCTGTGAGTGTCACGCTTAGTCAACTTCGTCGAGGTGTTCTGCAACCGATTGATAAAGTTCTAAAACATGATGATCTTGTAAACGATAGAACACCTTGCGTCCTCGTTTTTCGTATTTAACTAAACGCATGGTTTTGAGGGTTCGTAACTGATGGGATACGGCAGATTCGCTCATCTTTAAGGTAGCAGCCAAATCACAAACACACAATTCTTGATGAGCTAATACCGATAAGATTCTTAAGCGGTTTGCATCTCCCATTAAACTGAAGAATTCCGCCATGCGTTGCGCTTTTTCAAGATTCAGAGCTTGACGGCTAAAGATTTTTAATGATTCTATTTCTACAGTATGAGGTTGACATTGAAGGAGTTCACTCGACTCAGTAGATAGGGTAGAAGATGTTTTCATAAAGTTGTTATTGCTAGAATATTAATTTTTCTAATTTTTTCCTTAGCCTTCTCAATATCTATTATAAACCATAATACAATGGACTTATGAGGAACTTCTATGGTATTAACTAGAGGTGCTTATGTTTTCTACTAAAGGATCAAGCATTACTGCGTCAACTCGTAAAGAAATGGTGGCTCAAGATGCTCGAAAGATTTTGGAAGAATCAACCTATCAACAAAATCAAGCATCTTTACTCCATATAAGCTTAAGGCAGCGAATGGTTACATGGATTGGAATTACTGTTGTTTCTTTGATTGTACTTGGATTAACTTTTTCTGGTCTTTTGAGTTATAGTCAAGATTTTAAAAAACTGTCGCAAGATATGACAGAAATTTCTAAAACACTTAAGGACACTCAAAAAGACATTACACCAATCTCTACAAAAGTTGGAGAAACTCAAAAAGACATTAAACAACTCTCTACAAAAGTTGGGGACACTCGAAAAGACATTGAAGAACTTTCTACAAAAGTTCAAAACACTCAAGACAAAATTGAAGAACTTTCTACAAAAGTTGAGACAATTCCTGAAAAATTTATACTAGCTTTAATGACAGTGGGAATAATCTCAGGGATTGTTTTTGCTTTTGGTGTAATTCAAACAATCAGTCTCATTGGTTTCCAGAGCGAGCTTGGCCAATCTTTAGAATTATGCAAAGTTTATCATGATGACTTAGATAACTTAATAGCAGAAACCCCTCCTAATAAGAAGGTAAAATCTAAAGTTCAAGAGTTAACCGGTTTGTCAGAAATAGCTAAGAACCAAAAAACTTTGAGTGAGACTGCATTGGGTACTTTGATAGGTTTAGGAATCGGTTTTTTCATTATGGGGTCGATGGAGGAACCTGATTTAGTAAAGGGTTTAGGCGTAATCATAACTTTTAGTGGTTCCCTAACTTGGGTAGAAAAACAAATAGAGAGAAACCAAAAAGAAAAACCACAAAAAGAAGCAAGAAAACCACAGAAAGAGTTGAAGGAAGAACAGAAAGAAATAGAAAAATGGCTCGAAGAAAAAGAAAAAGATTGCAATCCTGAATTTTATAATCTCAAGCTAAATCGGTTAAAATATATTTACCAAATGCTGTCTAAATATGATAGCCTCAGAAGTGATAGTGATGACCAAAGATTACTGGTAAGGGATGATACATTTTCTCATCCTCAGCAAAGCACTCAAAAGGAAGAAAATTCTGCACAGGCTAATACCATATCTACAGCAAAAGAACCTGCTACCTAATTTTCAGCAGAGAAAACTCAACCTACGACTGAATAGTTAAAACCTATTTTTGTCTCACATGAATCATCAAAAAACATTATCTATAATAAACAAGGTATCTTTTCATGACTTAATAATCTATGGCCAATGCAATTAACCCGACAACTGGAAACCTTTGGGACTTTGACTGGTCTCCACCGCAACCATACCAAGATAGTGACTTATTGCAACAACTAGGATTTATTCCAGGGTTAAAAGAACTATTAATGCTGCGTCAAGTCCACGCTTTAGAACATGGAACCGTATGGGTATTAAGTCAAAACAGACAGGGACATAATAAAGATAATGAAAACCTAGGCGGTTTATCCACACCCAACGGGTTTTATTTATACGGAAATGTCAACCGACTCGACCTACAAAAAGCCGTTACCCAAGCATTGCAACGGTTTCGAGGAGGGATTTGGAACTTAGCAGTTCATCCCCGTTGTGGAACCAATACCTCCGTCAATATGCTATTGACCACCAGCTTTGTCTTAGGGGCCCATTTTCTCTTACCCAAAGGACCCCTTGAACAAGTGTTAGGGTTACTCATTGCCACTTCAACCGCAGCCCAACTTTCCCCCGAACTAGGCATTTTGGCGCAAAAATATGTCACCACCGCCATTCCCTTCAATTTAGAACTGGTTCAAATCGCTAAAACCCAAGACTTTTCAGGCCATCCAGCCCATTTTGTAGAAGTGGCTTGGCGGGATTCGCAATAAAACTTAAAATTTTAAACTAGCAAGGTGTTGCGATCCAATAGTAGGCTTTTATAGATAAGGATCTTATTTCCTTCCCTTTGAATACCCATTTATAAAGGACAATACCTATGGTCAAGCGTGGAGACAAAGTTAGAATCAAGCGTAAAGAGTCTTACTGGTACAACGATATCGGTACCGTTGCTACCGTCGATAAAGCAGGTATTCTTTATCCTGTTGTCGTCCGTTTTGATAAAGTCAATTACAACGGCTTTAGTGGCAGTCCCACTGGTGTCAATACCAACAACTTTGCAGAAAGTGAGTTGGAAGTCGTTTAATGGTTTCCTAAACCTTTTTAGGACTTCCTAGATTCATGCCAGAACTTCCTGAAGTGGAAACGGTTTGCCGAGGGTTAAATCATTTGACCTTTGGGCAAACCATTCTTGCTGGGGAAGTTTTATTACCACGGACTTTGGCGTATCCTGCTTCGATCCAAGAATTTTTAGACTCGATCAAAAATGCGACCTTTGATCAATGGCAGAGACGAGGTAAATATTTACTGGTACCTCTACAAAAGAATAAGGGATGGTTAGGGGTTCATTTGCGAATGACCGGGCAATTATTATGGGTTCAACAAGATCAACCCTTATCCCCTCATACCCGTTTACGTCTGTTTTGTGAAGAGAATCAAGAGTTACGGTTTGTGGATATTCGTACCTTTGGTAAGGTGTGGTGGGTTCCTCCCAAGCAACCCCCCCAAAGGATTATCACAGGACTGCAAAAATTAGGTCCAGAACCCTTTTCTAAAGAGTTTTCCATAGATTACTTCATTCAGAAGTTAAAAGGTCGTCAGCGCAATATTAAGACCATATTACTGGATCAAACTATTGTCGCAGGAATGGGCAATATTTATGCCGATGAAGCTTTATTCAAAAGTGGGATTTTACCCACAACCCTTGGAAAACAGTTAACCCTTCAACAAGTTGAAAAGTTGAGAGAAGCGATGATAGAAGTGTTGACAAAAGCTATTGAAGAAGGTGGGACTACCTTTAGTGATTTTCGAGACGTTACGGGTATTAATGGTAACTATGGGGGGATTGCTTGGGTTTATGGTCGTCATAATCAACCCTGTCGTGTTTGTGGAACTCCCATTAAACGCATTAAGTTAGGAGGGCGATCGTCTCATTTTTGCCCTCAATGTCAACAGGGAATGTAGAATTGAGAATTGAGAATTGAGAATTGGGAATTGAGAATTTTGCAAGATAATGCTTCCTTAACTTTATAGTAGAGGAAACAATACAAATAGTTAACTATTTTTTATGTCAAAGCCTAATCAATCAAGTCAACCAAGTCAAAATTATTTAAAAACAATTGCTTCGGTTATTCTTACTCTTATTTTTATTCCTGTTGTTGTAGGTGTATTAAGGGATTACTTAGCAGAACCATTAATTAAAATTTATTACGAATATAATTCTTGTCATACAACTGTCGACGAAAAATTAATTTTAGGTACAGATAAAAGAGAAAAATTAAACGTTCGAGTAGGACCTGGGACACAATACAATCTTGTTTCCGAAAAATCTCTAGAACATCTGACACCTATTAAAGTTGTTCAATATAAAAATGGATGGATTGAAATATCTGAACCAGTAAACGGATGGGTAGCTGAAAATAGAACTAAGGCAAGTTTAGATTGCTCTATGCTTATTGAATTAATGCAAAAATGAAATAATCAAAGATATCAAGAGTATTCGCTTCAGTATATATAATCTTTGATTTAGATAGGGTGTTTTCAATTGTCTATGATACCAGCAAAAAGCTAAACTCACTATTTAGCGTAACTTAAATCTGCGGAAAATCTAAACAAAATCTAGCCTAGTTCTCAAGATTGACTACAATTTCTTCTAGAGCGTAACGCAACGTTTTCAGGAGCCAATCGTGATCCAGACTACCCTAACACAAAACTCTCCCCAAGCCTTTGATCCGCAACACTTTGATACCTATGTGATGCAAACCTATGGACGGTTTCCCATCGCCATTGAACGGGGAGAAGGGTGTCGTCTCTGGGATACTAATGGTAAGGAATATTTAGATTTTGTGGCCGGTATCGCAACTTGTACCCTTGGCCATGGTCACCCCGCTTTAGTAGAAACCGTTAGCCAACAAATTCAATCGTTACATCATGTCTCCAATTTATACTACATTCCCCAACAAGGAGAACTGGCACAATGGATGATAGAACATTCCTGTGCCGATAAAGTATTTTTCTGCAATTCTGGGGCAGAAGCTAACGAAGCAGCCATTAAACTCATTCGCAAATATGCTCATACGGTTCAGGAGTTTTTAGAACAGCCCGTCATTTTAACCGCCAAAGCCAGTTTTCATGGTCGCACCTTAGCCACCATTACCGCTACAGGACAACCCAAATATCAACAGGACTTTGAACCCTTAATGCCAGGGTTTGCTTACGTTCCCTACAATGATATTAAAGCTATTGAACACGCAATTGCCGATATGGATGAAGGCAACCGTCGAGTGGCCGCCATCATGTTAGAACCCCTTCAAGGAGAAGGAGGAGTCAAACCAGGAGAAATCGATTATTTCTTGCGTTTACGAAAAATTTGTGATGAAAATAATCTTCTCTTAGTCTTCGATGAAGTTCAAGTGGGTGTGGGTCGTAGTGGCAAACTTTGGGGTTATGAAAATTTAGGGGTTGAACCCGATGTGGTTACCAGTGCAAAAGGGTTAGCCGGTGGTGTTCCCATCGGGGCTATGATGTGTAAAGAGTTTTGTGATGTTTTGACCCCTGGGACTCATGCCAGTACCTTTGGGGGCAACCCTTTAGCTTGTGCAGCAGCCTTAACAGTCTTAAAAACCATCGAAACGGACAATCTTTTACAAAATGTACAAGCTCGTGGAGAACAGTTACGCACCCGGTTACGGGCCATAGCTCAAAAAGACCCTACCTTATTTACGGATGTTCGGGGTTGGGGCTTAATTAATGGCATGGAAATTAATGAGGAGATGTCCATTACCTCCCTTGATATTGTTAAGGCTGCGATGGAAGAAGGGTTATTATTAGCCCCCGCCGGACCAAAAGTATTGCGTTTTGTTCCTCCTTTGATTGTGACGGAAGAAGAAATTAATCAAGCTGCTGAACTCTTAGAAAAAGCAATTACTAAGGTTTGTACTGCGATGGTTAAGTGAAGTACCCCAACTCAACTCCGTTATAGTTGGGGCTTCCAACTCAACAAAGACTTAGGACGGTTTTATTCGTCTTCGAGGTTTCCCGTCTCATTGGCCCTTGCCTCCATAAGACAAGTCTTATTTTGGTCTTACACAGCCTCAACAGGCAGACTCTCGCCTTCCGCAAGAGTATTACTTTTTATCGAGGTCGTACTTTGGACTTACGCACTTGCTGCCTACTTTGTTATCTTGTACGAGCTTTTCCCTGATCTGCTGCCGAGTACATACTTTATCCGTCTTGCGGGGCCTCTTAGTCGGTCAAGTGGGTCGCAACCGTCAATCATACATAGCACGAGTTTTGGGAAATGTCGACGCTACGCGGTTTATTTGTTGGTCGTGCATAAGTCCCCATCTAAAGCGAGTGCGTAATTCGGATTGGCAATCCGAATGTAGCGGTGCGACCCCGGTGCTTTGTAAGCACCTAGGGAACGCGCACCAAGAAAAGACGCACTCAAGACAATGTAAGTATTTTTGACAGTATTTTTAGATGGGGACTTATGCACGACATTCTGTTAATTCAAAAAATAGATAATTTGTCAAGAGCAGTTTATGCAACTTAACAATAGCTTTGTAAAATGTCATAATCTTTTCAACCGATTTAGAGAAAAGTTATGACAACGGTTAAGTATAGTTGACGAAGTGTAGGGACTTACCAAAGAAAAAGGATTTTTAAGACAAACTGTCCGACAGATTCTACCTGATAGATAAGGTAACACGAAAATAGCCAAAATGCAAATATCAGAGAAAATGAGTCAAAATCAGCCAAAAAAAATATGATGTTAAGTTGTGTAAATTTGGACTTTTGTTTGGTAAATTAAATATTTATCTGATTTATTTATAAGCAAAGTTTATCAATAACCGAAAATTGATTTTACTGATTCTGAGGACTAAAATTGAGATTAAAGTTAACAGGATACAAATTAACTATTGACTTGCTTTAGCTTTCATCGCATAATCCCTAAATCTTTCTAAGTCAGCCATAATAGTTGATTCTACAATTCTCCCTAAAAATAAATTATCCATGAGTTTACCTAACCATCCTGGAATACCATAAGCAACGCTCAAGCGAACAATACTACGGCCTTGTCGATCATAAAAGCGAATTGCCCCACGATTAGGCAAACCATCCACAGATTCCCATTGTATGATTTGATGGGGAATGACTTTTAAAATCTTCGATAACCAAGTAAATTCAAACCCACTACTCGCCAACTTCCAGCGTGATAGTTCTGGATCTTCATCTAATATTTTAACCGAGTCGATCCACTTCATCCATTGTGGCATTTGTTCTAAATCGGACCATAACCCCCAAACCAATTCTATGGGGGCATCGACTTCAATTTGTACACTATGTTCTAACCAATTAGACATTTTATATTCAGATAATTATTAAACGTAGGGTGGGCAATGCCCACCGTCCTTGTCATTCTAGCGAATTGTAGAAACTTGAGGGGATTTTTTAAAAGTTTCTGCTTGTTCTAGGATAACTGCTGCTGCTTGTTTCCCTGAAATCGTTGCACCTTCCATACTATCAATATAGTCTTGTTGGGTGTAACTTCCTGCTAAGAAAAAATTAGGAATAGGAGTCCCTTGAGAAGGCCGATAAACATCCATTCCCGGAGCTTCTCTGTACAAAGATTGAGCTAATTTTACCACACTAAACCAAGTCATATTTAACTCCCGTGATGAAGGAAATAATTCATGAACTTGTTTTAAAACATGGTTGGCGATGTCTTCATTTTTTTCTTTAATAAAAGGATCACCAGGAGTCAAAACTAACTGTAATAGAGATCCTTCTCCCGATTTATAGTAATCCCCAGGACTACTTAAAGCTAAATCAGAAAAGCAAGAAAAATCAGCATCAGCAGTATATAGTAAATTGTCAATTCCTGCTGCTTCTTTTCGCTGTTTACGTTTGCTTTCATCTTGTAACTCTGTCACCCAACCATCAAATCTTAATTGTACTGTTGCCACAGGAACTGCTTCTAATTGATAGATGTTATCAAACAGAGAAAACTTACGCCAAGCATCAGGAATTAAGCGTTGAATACCGGGTACATCACAAGCACAAACATAAGCATCTGCTGTAATAGTTTCTTCTTTTTCTCCATCGGGAATAATTAATCCTGTGATTTCAATTTTATCGTTATTTTCTGTATATAAAATTTCTCTTACTCTACGTCTGGTATGAATTTTAACACCACGACTTTCTAGATAATTCGTAATGGGTTTATGGAGATATTCATGGGGAGAACCCTCTAACATTCTCAGGATAGACGCTTCTGTTTTCGTAGCAAAAAAGAGGAAAATAGTCAACATACAACGGGCCGAAATATTCTCCGTATCAATAAACCCTAACGCATAGGCAATGGGGTTCCACATCCGTTGTAAACTGCCATTATTCCCTCCATGTTGGCGAAACCAGTCGGCAAAACTAATAGAATCAAGGTCACGAATGGTTTTCATGGCCCCTTCAAAGTTCAATAACCCTGGAACTAAGGGACTGGTTCCCAAGGCCAGAGAATTAGCCATTTTATCAATAGCTGACAGTTGAGAGGTGGTAAAAAACGCCTTTAACCCATGCAACGGCGCACCAACAGGGAAACGAAAGTCTAACTCTCCTATCCTACCCCCACGATTAATAAAGGTGTGGGTATGTTCCTTCAGACGTAAATTATCGATCGCCCCTACTTTTTCCATCAAGGCAAAAAGATTGTAATAACAGCCGAAAAAGACGTGCAACCCCATTTCGATGTGATTTCCATCCTTATCGACCCAACTGCCTACTTTTCCACCCACAAAAGGACGAGATTCAAAGATTTCTACTTCACAACCTGCGTCCACTAAGTCAATGGCCGTGGCCATACCTGCTAAACCGGCACCAACGATCGCAACTCGCATTCTTTATGTTCCTTGTCTCATTTTCTTTACATATTTTAATAGAAAAGGGGATCACTCATCTCCTTGTATTACTAATTTATCTTTTCCTTCTCTGGAAATCGTTGCTCAAGTTCAACTGGTTCAGGTTGGGGTGATGGTTTTGTATTCTCTAAGTGCTTCATCAATTCACCTTGACCCGATCCTATTTCTCTTTGTGGAGATGTTGAGGTTGCTTCTGTTTTAACTGGTTCAGGTTGGGGTGATTGTGTTCGTTCCTGTAGGTTCTGCATCGGTTCACGTTTATCCGGTTCGAGTTGTGGTGGTGTCCATGTTGAGGGTGTTTCTCTAGAAGGTTGTCTAGAAGTTTGAGGGTTGTTAAATGAATTTCTAATCTCTCGTCGTTCTTGGCATAAATTTCTGTACTCTTCTGACAATAAATCAACTAATTCTGGATTTTTTTCTTTAGCCCATTCTATCTGTCTTTGAATTCGCTCAAATTCCTCTTGATTATCTTCTCGAAACTGTTTATATCTAGAACGTTTTTCTGCAAATTCTAGGGACTCTTCCTCTCTTTCTAGGGACTTCTGCTCTCTTTTTGATCGAGGTAAGACGGTTAAAGCGAGACTCGTACCTGCTATACCTGCACCTCCAGCAACGGGTAACTTATTTTCTATCTTATCTCCTGGAGAAGCGAGGAATCCGAAGACAAACAAACTCGCTCCTATAGCTACAGCCGCTAAAACTCTTCTTGGACTATTCTTTGCACTTTCAGCAAATTTCATAAGTGGATTACCCACACCATCAATGGCACTTTTAATTTCTTCAGCTTTTTCATGGGCTTTTTCCGTAAGTCCTTTAAGACGTTTATCATTGGGAGTTTCTCGTTTCTCTTGTGCCATTTAGTATTATTCCCCAAATTAATATTTCATCGAAACATCAAAAAAAGTTTTAATCATAGCTTTTTATTTGTTTTGGTTTGCCTTACTTTTTTCGCAGCGTTTCCCTTTAAATACCAAATAGTTCCTCATCTAATTCTGATAAAACTTCATTAGCTGTGTTAATTTTTCTTCTTAATTGCAATTTTTTTGTTTGATCAGACATCATAGAAATTGATACTACTGCTATAATCCCTAAACTACCCATTATCCACCCGTTAGCCACCAGGTCTTGAGAAAGTTCTCTAACCTTTAAATTACTTTCTGATATTTTCTGAAACTCATCACTATTGTTTGGTATTCCACCTCCACTAAACCCATTACTATTCTTTTCTAATAGTCGTTCACTAAATCCATCCTTTTGTAAGGATGTCACACCAAAATATGGTGTGATAGTTGTCCACAGTCCAAATATACAAATTAATAGAGAACAGAGAACTACTCCATATTCAACTATCAATTTTCTATCTAATTGGTCTGATTTAACAATCGCTTTATTTTTAGCTTTATATAGTTCAGTTCTTGCTGATAAGGCCTCGTCATAAATTTTTTGTTCATTATCTTGGTTTTTCGTAGTTGTAGATATTGTACCCATCTTTAGTTCTCCTTTGAGTTATTTTGAGTGATTTATCGATGCTCAAAAAATTCAAGCAATAGATACCACCAATCCTATGATAACATTGACCAGTTTAGTAACCACCGAATCAGAAAAACTGTTTAACATTTGAGCATCATGAAAAATAGTAAAATACCGCTTTTGTCAAGACGGACTGAGGATTTAGCGATCGCCTCACTTTCAAGTCAATTAAAACGAACTATAACAAGAAACAAATTAATAACTCATTCTAAATTCAATTTTATGTTTTTAAACGCTTTCTGCGAGTTCTTTTTAAAAACAAAGGAAAGAGACTCCCCATAATTAACCCTCCTCCTACACAAAAAGATAACAACACACCAATGGGTAATTCAATGGACTTCCATAAGAGAAACTTTAGGGAAACCATGGTAATATTTTGAATTGAAAAAGTAGCGATCGCTCCTAACCAAAACGCTAATAAGATACTAATAATAATATTTTTGACTGTTGTTACTATCATAGATAAACTCTAACAACTAAAAAAATCAAGAATGTTTCATAAAATCAAGTAAAATTTGACGATGAATATCTCCTAAAGGACTGACTTTATCGAGTTTCTTTGAATAACATTCTCCCTTACGAATAGCATCAGGAGAAACTAAACCGAGATCCGCCCCTTCTTGTAAGTCTAATTCATCAAGAGAAACCGTTAAAGGAGCATGAAAAATATAGCGTAAAGCCAACTCATCATCATAACGACCAAATAAAATGGGATTTTCCAGATGATAACTAATCTCTTCTAAAACCTCTCGTTTGATCCCGACTTCTGGGGTTTCTCCTTCTTCAAGATGACCCCCAAAAAAACCCCAGTGATCAGGATAAAGAATAGTGGGAATATTGTCCCGTAACTGCATCAAAAATTGACCATTTTGATGCAGAATCGCCAAAGCAACCAGACGGGGACTATTTGGTATTTCGTTTGTGGGGAAGGAGGAACTCATCGGGATTGGGTTTTGAAGTTGGTTCAACTTGAGTATTAACCACCGGTTGGACTGTTGAGGTGGAACTAGGGGTATTGGCCTCTAGTTTTTCAACTTCTAGAATATACAATTCCCCCATATCTTGACCACCCACCGGAATGGATTGATAAGTAACCTTACCTGTGATCTGTACCCTTTCCCCTGTTTGAGGCAATGGGCCGTTAGTCAGTACCCACACCGTTCCCGTTTCATCTTGCAGTTGATAGGAACCACTATCGAGAAAAGGCGCGCGATCAACCACTTTACCCTCTAAACGAATTAAATCGTCCTCAGAGGGGGTAGTTGTCGCAGTTTGAGTGGAAAGTTCATCAATGGGAGTAGTGGAGGGTTGAGCTAACCCTAAATAGCTCATGGGAGCACATCCAATCAGTCCCCCCACCACCAGGGAGACAATGGCACCATGAATCCCCCGAATGTTTAAAATTTTCATGATGAGTACGGTTAAGTTTACTGTCTTGAGATAGCTTAAGCAATAGGACATCTTCAAACACTCCTACGTTCCAATATTTATTTATGTTATCCATGTCTTCTGAAACTGCTTCTTTGTTAAACGGTAAAGCATTAGCCAAAAAAATTCAGAAAGAATTAAAAACAACGGTTGAGACATTGCAGCCAAACATCGGTCGTCCCCCTGGTTTAGCAGTGATTATGGTGGGAGATAACCCCGCAAGTGCGGTCTATGTTCGCAACAAGGAAAAAGCTTGCGCTAGAGTAGGAATCGCTTCTTTTGGTCGTCATTTACCCACAGAAACCTCCCAAGCAGAAGTCGAAACTTTAATCCATCAGTTGAATGAAGATGAACGAGTGGATGGCATTTTGGTGCAGTTACCCTTACCTCCCCATTTAGATACGGTTTCCTTACTCCATGCGATCGCCCCCCATAAAGATGCGGATGGCCTACACCCCATGAACTTAGGCCATTTAATTCGAGGGGAAGACGGGTTACGCAGTTGTACCCCTTGGGGTGTGATGCGTTTGTTGGAAGAATATAACCTGGATGTAGCGGGTAAACACGCTGTTGTGGTGGGACGTAGTATTTTAGTGGGCAAACCTTTAGCGTTGATGTTGTTGGAGAAGAATGCAACGGTTAGTATTGCTCATTCTCGGACCCCAGACTTGGGAGCAATGACTCGTCAAGGGGATATTATTATTGCTGCGGTGGGTAAACCTAATTTAATTACAGCAGAGATGGTTAAACCTGGGGCGATCGCTATTGATGTGGGGATTAATCGTATTATTACCCCAGAAGGTGCATCCAAACTGGTGGGAGATTTTGATTTTGAATCGGTTTCACAGGTTAGCCGTTACATTACCCCTGTCCCTGGAGGAGTTGGGCCGATGACGGTGGCGATGTTATTACAAAATACTGTACTCAGTTATCAGAAAAAACATTTAACGAATTAATGAAACTTTCCCTGTTTTTAAGTTGTAATATCCGCCCACAACTTTGAGTTGATTTTCCTTAATTTGTTTAGCAATGACGGGAGAGGTTTTTAACCTTTGCATTTGAACCGTTTTTTCAACTGCAACTGGATCGTCTTGCTGTCCGTAAAATTTTCAACACTAGAAAGTTTACGAATCAAATTCACCCATTTGGGTGAACCTCTATGATGAAGTCATTTTGTCTCAATCAATTTACACTGGTAGCTACACAAAATTAGTTAACTTCCCTACCGGTGGAGGAGGGATATAAATGAACACCTTAGAACAAAATCAAAAACTGGTACAATTTTTACGGCAAGAATTAGATATCCCTGCTGAATCCATCGCTTTAGTGCAACGTCACCCAGAACTTCCTTATAGTTCTTTTCCTATGTTACTCTGGCGTTATGGATTAATTACCCTCTCTCAATTAGACCGTATTTTTGATTGGTTGGATCATAGTTGGTCTTGTTCAGCTATTAAGCCTTAATATGAAAATAAAAAAAAGCTTATTTTTATACAAAACCTATCTATGTTGACTTATTTGACTAATCTGTAAATGTTAATAATCTCTAGGATCGAAATTTTTAAAAATCAATTTTGTTGTTACAGTGAACTTGATAAGACGTTTTTGAACTCACCTTGATTGAGTTTCCTGAGATTCATTATAGACAGCGATCGCCAAAGATTTTAGTTTGGTAGTTGAGAGGATAATTTAGGAACTAAGTTGATTGTGAGAGGATAAGTTAACAACTTTTTGACCACTATTTTTTGTTTTTTTCGCCAATCTTTACAAATAGCTTTTATGTCATAATTCAGAGATTTAGCGTGTTTTTCACGAGTCAGAAATTACTTTATTTTTTCCTAAAGTTAATTGTACACCTGTTGATGATTCTTCGATTATTACAAATGATAATTCGTGGAAATATCCAAAACCATTTTCAACCCAAGTAATATCTTTTAAATGAAATTCTAAATCATCCCAATTTTTCCTATATTTTTTTTGGAAAAATTGTAATATTTCAGATGCTTTCATTTGTTCTTCTAGAAACCTATCCAAAAATCTATATTTAACTGCAATTGTCAAATTATTTAAAGCTTCTTCCTGAAGATAGTTAATAAAACCTTTTTGAAATTGTTTAATGTACAACATAAAATTTATTCTATTTATTATGACAATATTACTTGTTTTTTTGTTTGTATAACCTCCATTGATAGACATAAGATTACGACCTCTAGAAGTTTGAATGGTTGGATTAATCGCAACTGGTTTAGATAGAATTATTGCCAACAGTAATGATAAATAAAGGTGAATAGCACTTCTAAAACTAGCACCTTTTACAAAAACTAATATATACAATTCCAATGCTTTCTTTTTTTGATTCTTTTTGTTTACTTGACCTTCTCTTAAGATTTTAATATCTTCATCCGAAGGAGGATTAAGTAATTCTACAACACCTGGTAAAGTGTACATATCCAATATATTTGGCCAGTTATTTTCTATAATATCTATTAACTCTTGTTTATACCATAAGTTTTCTTCTTGCTTATGCGGGCGAATATCAATCAAATACATTATTGATTCATTAGGGGATCTAATTGCCAATAAAACTTCATCGGTTCTTTTTATTAATCCTTTATTTTTACCTTTGTTAACAATGTAAGTACCTAAATGAAAATGATAAATCCCCCAATCATAAAACATTAAATCTATATAATCTGCCTGATTTATGTTTTCACTCATCCAAGGTTTTAAATCATTTCCTCTTTCAGCATTCTTGATGAATTTTTCGAGTCCTTGTTTGATATTTGGCTTTAAACTATCCGTTTTATCGATCAATTCTTGTGATTGCTTAATAGTCCAGTTTTGAACAGGTGGAAGTCTAAAAATTATGTTGAAGTAATGATATAAAATAGTCTCTACATCATATTTTTCTTTAGTTTTATATCCTAACTGATTCAGTTGTTGTGAAAATATTGGTTTCAGGTCTTGTATAAAATCAATTTTTCCCATTTTGATCATATTGCCAACATCTCTTATTATTTCATTCTACCCTACTAAAAAGGTGGGCAATGCCCACCCTACAAAGTTTAACGTTTAGCTAATTTTTTCGTCTTCATCTTCCGTAAACGAATAGACTCTGGTGTAACTTCTACTAACTCATCCGATCCAATATATTCTAAGGCCCTTTCTAAACTCATTTCTTCGGGGGCCTGGAGTTGAACTAATTCATCTCCACTGGCCGCGCGATGGTTAGTTAACTGTTTCGTTTTGCACACATTTAATTCTAAGTCTTGGGGACGGTTATGTTCTCCAATAATCATCCCTTTATACACTTTCGTTCCAGGGGTAATAAAGAAGACACCGCGATCTTCTGCATTTTTCATTGCATAGAAAGTAGAAGTTCCTTCCTCAAAAGCAATAATCACCCCATTGTAACGGGTTTCCAACTCACCGGATAAGGGACGATATTCCAAGAAACTATGGTTCATGATCCCTTCACCCCGTGTAATACGGATAAAGTCACCACGGAACCCTAATAAACCCCTTGCAGGGACAACAAACTCTAACTGGGTCCGTCCATTAACCCCGGTTTGCATATCCTGCATTTCCCCTTTCCGTTGACCTAAGCGTTCGATACAAGATCCCACTGCTTCTTCCGGAACATCTAAGACTAAGTATTCAAAGGGTTCGTAAGGTTGTCCATTCACTTCCCGATAAATAACTTGAGGTTGTGCTACTTGAAACTCATACCCTTCCCGACGCATGGTTTCAATTAAAATCCCTAAATGGAGTTCACCCCGACCAGAAACGGAAAATTGTTCGGGAGAGTCTCCAGGTTCGACTCGTAAAGCAACATTTGTCTCTAACTCACGCATCAAGCGATCCCGTAACTGTCTGGAGGTGACAAACTTTCCTTCTTGACCAGCAAAAGGAGAGTCATTAACCGAGAAGGTCATTTGTAATGTGGGTTCATCTACTTTAATTAAAGGTAACGCTTGGGGTTCATCGGGACAGGTTAAGGTTTCCCCAATATTCGCGTCAGCAAACCCGGCTACAGCAACAAGATTCCCTGCGCTAGACTCTTCTAATTCTACCCGTTGCAGTCCTTCAAACCCTAACAGTTTACTGATTTTTCCTCGGACAATCTTACCATCTTCTTTCATCAACGCTGCTTGTTGACCTGCTTTGATGGTTCCATTATGAATACGACCAATCATAATGCGGCCTAAATATTCAGAATAGTCCAGGGTGGTAACTTGTAATTGTAGGGGTTTGGTTATGTCTCCTGCTGGTGGGGGAACGTGGTGTAAAATTGCTTCAAATAGAGGTTTCATGTCTTCTGACTCATCCTCTATATTTTCTTTGGCAAACCCCGATAAACCGGACGCATACAAGGTGGTGAAGTCGCATTGATCATCATCGGCCCCTAATTCTACGAAGAGGTCAAACACCTTATCTACTGCTTTATCGGGTTCTGCTTGAGGGCGATCGATTTTATTAACGACAACGATGGGACGTAAGCCTTTTTCTAAGGCTTTTTTGAGAACGAAACGGGTTTGTGGCATGGGGCCTTCGTTAGCATCTACAATCAAGATACAACCATCCACCATCCCTAACACTCGTTCGACCTCTCCCCCAAAGTCTGCGTGTCCAGGGGTGTCCACAATGTTAATTAAGGTGTCATTGTAGCGAACTGCCGTATTTTTTGACAGAATCGTAATACCGCGTTCGCGTTCGAGGGTATTGGAGTCCATCACACAGTCAGGGATCTCTTCCCCTTCACGAAAGATACCAGACTGTTTGAGAAGGGCATCAACCAGGGTGGTTTTACCGTGATCGACGTGGGCAATAATAGCGACGTTACGAATGGGAAGAGACATAGGTTACGGTAGTGAGAGGATTATAGTTACATTACTACAGATTTCTTTACAATTCTAACTTAGTTTCGGCAAGGTTTACTAAAAACTTTATAAACATAGGGAAAAATTGTGTAAAAAAAGTTAAAAATCATTTTTGAATCTAGAAACTTTAGATAGAATCCCTATGAAAGAAATTAAATGAGGGAAAATAGACAACAATATGAATATAATTAAGTCAATTCAAACAATCGTTATTGTCTCTTTGCTTACTTTAACAGGACTGAATTTACTCATTAAAAAAGCAAGAGCAACTGCTTTATTTGTGGGAAGTTTTGATACTGATTCAGTGTTAAGTTATGATGCTCAAACGGGGGAGTTTATTCGTCCTTTTATTCGGTCAGGAAGTGGGGGTTTAAATGGTCCAGTTGCTTTAACATTTGGTCCTGATGAGAATTTCTATGTTATTAGTTTGTTAACTAATAGTGTCCTTCGTTATCATGGAAAAACAGGTATATTTATTGATGAGTTTGTTGCATCAGGAAGTGGCGGTTTAAATACTCCCCAAGACTTAACTTTTGGACCAGATGGCAATCTTTATGTTAGTAGTACCGCTACCGATAGTATTTTACGTTTTGATGGTGTAACAGGAAATTTTATGGATGAATTTGTACCTTCTGGTAGTGGTGGTGCAAATCCTCCATTTGGCTTAAGATTTGGTGCTGATGAGAATTTATATTTTAGCAGTACCTTTACTAATGAGGTTTTACGCTTTGATACAGTAACAGAAATGACGACTAATTTTGCAACAGGAATTATCGGAGATTCTCCAGGAGGTATTACTTTTGGATTTGATGGAAATCTCTATGTTGCTAATTTTACAGCTGACAATATTAAGCGTTATGATGGGACAACTGGAGAGTTTATTGATGTGTTTGTTGATAATAGTAATGGATTTTTAGATGGGGGTCCTGTACAACCTATTTTTGGACCCGATGGCAATCTTTATATTAGTAGTAGAGATGATGATCGTGTGGTGCGTTACGATGGAGAAACAGGGGAATTTATTGATGAATTTGTTCCTTCAGGAAGTAATGGGTTAAGTACAGCCGGTTGGTTAGCTTTTGGGGAGGCACCTTTGCCAGTTCCTGAGTCTTCTTCTAATTTAGGATTATTAGCATTTATGGGAGTTTTAGGAGGAATTAAACTGATTGAATTAAAGAACAAAAAATCATAAAACGTAGGGTGGGGAATTAGCATTATAGTAGGGTGGGTTAGACGGCTATCATTCACATTATAATCAGAATATAATAATCCATCGTAACCCACCATTTTTACTATCTATTTATATATTAAAAAATCATGACTTATTGCATAGATTCGATTCATCATGAACATATAAAATATATTTAGTTTGTATAATGATTCTTAAAAATAAAATTGTCTTATGAAACTACTTAAAGTATCAGTTCCTAATTTTCGTAATCTTAAGAATGTAGAGTTAACTTTTGAACCCAGTTTAAACCCGGCTGTTTTTCCCATTGGTAGTGAAAATGGTGGAGGAAAAAGTACCTTATTACAATTAATTTTTGTTTTGTTGACTTGTTCATTGGATGATGATAAAACTGTTTATTTGAGTAATTTTTTAAGTTCAGCACAAGATAATTCTATAATTGCTAAAATTGAGATAATTTATCAAGATCAAATAATTGATATCATATTTAATTATGTTAATGAAAATAATGAAGATTATCAAGAATTAATAGACCTATTAGAAACACAGAATAAATATATTAATATCTTTGACAATCTTAAAAAGCAGGATATTATTACCCCTAAAAATGCTAGAGAAAGAAAAGAGTTCAAAACAAAAATAAAACAAATAGAATCCAGTATTTTGGATTTAAAAAAAAATAAAAAAGTTCTGTTAATCAATCCTTTAGTTGATTACAAAAAATATCTTATTGTCAAGACAAATAGTGATAATACTCAAATATCTTATCAAATGGTAAAATATGCAGCTAAACACACTTATTTAGTGACACCACCTACACAGATTTTTTTATTTTTAGAGAGAGAAGTGAGAAAATTAATGGATAATGATTTTAGCGCATACTACAATAAAGTTAATGATATAAGGGTAAAAATATCTAATATTTACATTTATAATCAATTATCAATAATAGCAATAACATACGCATTTAAACAAGCGAGAAATCAGGATTTTCAAACAGCCATTAATAATGATAATCTAGAATATGGTACAGAATTAAAAGAATTAGTAGAAGATTTACATGACTTTTTAGGCAATGATAAATATATCTTTCCTTCAGAAGATATGACTTCTATTATTGTTAAGCGTAAAATCTCAGAAAATGAATTTATTGAATTAGAACCCGAAGAATTAAGTCACGGGGAATTAAAAAGATTAGGGTTATATGCTTGGATAAAATATAATAATATAAATGACTCTATTATTCTCATTGATGAAATTGAAAATGGTTTACATCCTGATTGGCAATATAATATAGTGAATGAATTAGCATCCTGGGGAGATAATCAATATTTATTAGCGACGCATTCTTTTTATTTATGTGAAGCATTAACCCCTAGTCACGTCAAAGAAATTGAACCTAAACTGTTAAATCCTAAGTCTGAAGAATAAAAAGTATTATGAGTAAAATTGAAACAAAAGATCCAGAATTTTGTAAGCAAATATTAAAACATCGAAGAATAAGAAATAATTTAGTGATTCTCTGTGAAGGAGAACGACAATACTTAAATATTCATACTCCGCAACAAATTAGTAGATTAGATAATTTTCCTGATGCTAACTTTTGGAAACAGACTATTCCTAACCAATGGAGAACTAAAAAACCTGTATTTATTCCCTGTGGTTCTCGTTCAGATATTCTCAGGATTTATCCTAAATTAATTGAATTACATAACAATGATTCTGATAAATCTTATTTATCTCCAGATAAACTATTTATTCTCATCGACTTAGATATTCAGTGTCAGGATATAAGCAATATTGGTACTGAATATCAAACGACAGAAGAACTTTATCATGCTATTTATGAAAATAATCCTATTGATACAAACATAATTGATCAATCTAAAATTATTATTACTGGGTGGATACATAAAGAAGCATATTTTTTAGAACCCGACTTACAAGACTATTTACAACAAGAATTATCCTATACTCAAATTACTTATAAAAATAATCCTTTATCCTTAGATGATATTTATCAAGACATGATCCAAGATATTAATAATGATGGAGATATTAATCAAAATATAGATAATGTTCTCAAAAGAATAGAAAAATTTTTATCAATTTCTGTTACCGATAAAAATACACTTATTAATCAATGTAAAAAATTAAACCAAAATTCAACAATAAACCCCCAAGAAAAAAGAAAACTGATAGAAGTTATCCTAAAAATTGTCAAAGCTAAACCCTATTGGGAAGAAAAAATTACTATTGAAGATAACTATCTTTCTGAAGGTCAAGCTAAAGATAACCTCATGCTAAATATTGCTCAATTTTATGCAAAATCTTGTAACTTATCGAATCAATCTAATTCAAACCTGTATCATATTCCTCAATGGGTGAACTTTCTCTATACAAAACACCAGCAATGATAGCCTTACGCAAATACATTAGGACATTTTTGCATTCATTCCTTGTTCCCTGTTCCCCAAGGGGGAAGCTAAAGCTCACTGCGAAGCTTATTTCTTGGAGATCGAACCATAACATCTGACCATCTCACATTAGAATCTCAACTTATATAACCTGTTATAACAGGTTATATAACAGGAAAAAGAAAAACGTCCTAACCTTAATGTGTAGTGCTATAAAAACTAAGGTAGTGAACTGTTTTCACTAAAATGGTGGGTTACGACAGATTTTTATATACTTGTGATCGCCTGAATTATAGCTGTCTAACCCACCCTACTGTCATGCACCCTCATTAGCTGGAACAGTCCAGTTGATATTTAAAAATAGTGGGTTATGATTCAGATAAAAAAATTTTAAGAAAAGTATAACAATTACGTTTTTTTCCTTATGGGGAGGATTTAATCAAGTTCTAATGTAACTTTGTGTTAAAATTTGAGAACGATTATCATTTTTGTAAAAATTTAATTAATGACTCTATCCCAAACCCCAGAACTCAACTCCTCCTTCCCTAAACTGGTCACCAAATCTCACCCTCCTGTTACAGAAGAAGATATGCGTCAGGCCGTTAGAACGTTACTTTTGGGACTGGGAGAAGATCCCGATCGAGAAGGACTGCGAGATACCCCAAAACGAGTGGTCAAAGCCTTAAAATTTCTGACCTCTGGCTATCATCAGTCCCTTGATGAACTATTAAATGGCGCAGTATTTCACGAAAATACAGATGAAATGGTTTTAGTGAGGGATATTGATCTATTTAGTTCCTGTGAACATCATATTTTGCCCATTTTAGGTAAGGCACATGTTGCTTATATTCCTGATGGTAAAGTCATTGGTCTTTCAAAAATCGCTCGTATTTGCGAAATGTATGGAAGACGATTACAAGTACAGGAACGACTCACTGCACAGATTGCAGATGCACTACAAGGATTACTACAACCAAAAGGGGTCGCCGTTGTTGTAGAAGCCACTCATATGTGTATGGTTATGCGTGGGGTGCAAAAACCGGGTTCATGGACTGTCACCAGTGCAGTACGGGGAATGTTTGCAGATGATGCTAAAACTCGTCAAGAATTTATGGGTTTAATTCGTCATTCTCCAATGTTTAATAACTAACTAATGAATGTTAAGAGAAGGGATAAATTTTCCCTCTCTTCTTTCTTTTCCTCCTTCGTACAAGACTATGAGTAAAACACTATCAGTTTGCAAAAACTCCCCATTAACTCTTCCTAAAGCAGGAATGCCTGTCACAATTATTACGGGATTTCTTGGAAGTGGAAAAACAACATTATTGAATCATATTTTAACTAATAATAAACAATTAAAAGTCGCTGTCTTAGTGAATGAATTTGGTGACATTGACATTGATAGTCAGTTATTAGTCTCCATTGATGAAAATATGGTGTCCTTAAGTAATGGTTGTATTTGTTGTACTATTAATGATGATTTAGTCGAGGCGGTTTATCAAGTTCTTGAACAAGGGGACAAAATTGATTATTTAATTTTAGAAACTACTGGAGTTGCTGATCCATTACCAATTGCTTTAACTTTTTTCAACACAGAATTACGGGATCTAACACGAGTAGATTCTATTTTAACTGTTGTGGATGCAGAGACATTTACATCTGAACATTTTAAAAGTGAAGCAGCATTACGTCAGATTACTTATGGAGATATTATTCTACTAAATAAAACTGATTTAGTATCTTCTGAAAAAGTTAAACAATTAGAAGCAGATATTCATCAAATTAAATCAGGAGCTAGAATTATTCATAGTCAATATACTCAAGTTCCTCTTCCTTTAATTTTAGATATTGATCTGAATGATGATGAAGCTTTTAAGACAGAAGAAATAATTGATCATGATCATCACCATCATTATGATGACCACGATCATGAACATGATCATCATCATTCAGATCATTTAACTGTAGATGGATTTGTTTCTATTTGTTTTGAAAGTGATCGTCCTTTTATTCTCGAAAAATTTCAAAACTTTTTTCTCGATGACTTAACAACAAATGTATTTCGAGCGAAAGGAATTTTATGGTTTCAAGAAAGTCAATTACGTCATATTTTTCAACTCAGTGGTCAACGCTATTCAATGAATACTGATCAGTGGAAAACTATTGCCCGAAATCAATTAGTTTTAATTGGACGTGACTTAGATAGAGAAATACTAAGAAAACAAATGACTCAATGTTTGGCATAAACGGTATTGAATTAGAATTTAGAATTTAGAATTATTTTTAGTCTTTCTTTGTTCCCCACCTTCATTACCTAAACTCGTTTTCTAACAGGTTTGCTCTCCAGAGACGAAGGATGATGAGAACTGTTACCTTAGCGCAACAGTTAGAAAGCTGATGTTTCCATAGCGATCGCCTCTGTTGTTATGGCAGGTTTGATCCCCAGAGACTAATAATGATAAGAACCTTACCTTAGCGCAACAGTTATATAGCACTACGCATAAGGGAGGGGACATTTTTCTTTTCCCTATAAAACCAATTTCCTAAAGTTTGACTACACATTCTCGTAGGGGTCAACGGCCGTTGACCCCTACAACATTTATATCTGTAGTCTAAGTTTTTGAAATTGGTATAACATAACCTGTTATAACAGGTTATGTAAGTTGAGATTTCAACGCAAGATAATCAGATGTTAATTATGAGAACTGTTACCTTAGCGCAATAGTTAGAAAGCTGATGTTTCCATAGCGATCGCCTCTGTTGTCATGACAGGTTTGCTTTCCAGAGAACTGTTACTACAGCGCAATAGTTAGAAAGCTGATGTTTTCATAGTGATTGAAAACTGCTATGAGAAGTCGAGCAAAAAAAATTTCCAAATATAAACAAAATGTTACGAAATGCAAAGTATAATGAGTAAGACATAAACCCTTAGAGAGACTAGAAATAGATGCGAGTTGCGATCGCCGGTGCCGGTTTAGCAGGCCTTTCATGTGCCAAATATCTTGTTGACGCAGGACACACCCCCATTGTCTTAGAACGCAGAGATGTTCTGGGGGGGAAAGTAGCTGCTTGGAAAGATGAAGATGGAGACTGGTATGAAACCGGACTTCATATCTTTTTTGGGGCCTATCCCAATATGTTGCAGTTATTCAAAGAATTAGGAATTGAAGATCGGCTACAGTGGAAAGAACACAGCATGATTTTCAACCAACCCGACACACCTGGAACTTACTCACGGTTTGATTTTCCCGATATTCCTGCCCCTGTTAACGGGATTGTAGCTATTTTGCGCAATAACGATATGTTGACCTGGGAAGAGAAAATTAAGTTTGGTTTAGGACTGCTTCCTGCCATTGTACGGGGACAAAGCTACGTTGAAGAAATGGATCAATATTCTTGGTCTGAGTGGCTAGAAAAACAGAATATTCCCGCTAGAGTGGAAAAAGAAGTATTTATCGCCATGTCAAAAGCGTTAAACTTCATTAACCCCGATGAAATCTCAGCGACTATCTTATTAACTGCTTTAAACCGCTTCTTACAAGAGAAAAATGGCTCAAAAATGGCCTTTCTCGATGGTTCTCCTACCGAAAGACTCTGTGAACCCTTAGTTGACTACATCACCGAAAGAGGGGGAGAAGTTCGCTTAAATGCCCCATTAAAAGAAATTTTACTCAACGACGATCATACAGTCAAAGGGTTCCTTCTCAGGGGACTTAATGGAGAACCGGACACCGTATTTGAAGCAGACTTATATATTTCTGCTATGCCAGTCGATCCCTTAAAGGTTATCTTACCCAAACCCTGGCGACAACTGGAAGAATTTAATAAGTTAGAAGGGTTAGAAGGAGTTCCCGTCATTAACCTTCATCTCTGGTTTGATCGTAAACTGACCGATATCGATCACCTATTATTCTCCCGTTCTGACTTACTCAGCGTCTATGCGGACATGAGTAACACCTGCAAAGAATATGCTGACCCTGATCGCTCCATGTTAGAGTTAGTGTTAGCACCAGCCCAAGATTGGATCACAGCGTCTGATGAAGCCATCATCGAAGCCACCATGACAGAAATTAAACAACTCTTCCCCCAACACTTTACAGGGGAAAATGGGGCAAAACTTCTCAAATATCACGTAGTAAAAACCCCCCGTTCTGTTTATAAAGCCACCCCCGGCAGACAAGCTTATCGTCCCTCTCAAAAGACTCCCATTGCTAACTTTTATTTAGCAGGAGACTTTACCATGCAAAAATATTTAGGAAGTATGGAAGGGGCAGTCTTATCAGGGAAACTAGCAGCGCAAACCTTAGCGCAAGACTATCCGGCTAAGAC
>JBFRWG010000013.1:0-54059 GCA_051439445.1 Crocosphaera sp. | reverse complement strand
GTCTAATAACTATCATAAGCAAAGGGTCAAAGTAGCCAAGCTTCACCTAAAAGTATCAAGACAACGTAAAGACAAGGCCATTAAAGATGCTTTGGCGTTAGTCCAGTCTAATGATCTGGTCGTCTATAAATACAAAGATTAAACGGTATTCGACGAGCTTTATTATTAGCAGACCCCAAAATTAATACCGTTAAAAATATTGCCTATAATTGGGGATTTTGGCATCTAGGACATTTTTCTGTTGATTACAAAAAGATGTTTGGAGAAACCCCTGCACAGACTCTAAGATTGAATTTGTACTGACGATTTACTTAAATCGATGCTTTGCAATTGATTGGTTAGTCGAAAGAAACTCCCCAACGCAAAACGATGAGGAATCCTTTTCGACATTAAATTGAAAAACCGCACTAGAATCTTTAAATTTAAGGGTCAACCCAACGGCCATCAGCTTTGATTAAATTAATCAATTCTTGAACTCCTTGATCTTCAGGAACCTTTTTAATTTCTTCTCGGCCTCGATACAAGGAGATATAACCGGCTTGTTTCCCAACATAACCATAATCAGCATCGGCCATTTCTCCAGGGCCATTAACAATACATCCCATCACTGCTATATCTAACCCTGTGAGATGTTTCGTGGCTTCTCGTACCTTGTGTAACACTTCTTCGAGATTGAACAAAGTACGACCACAGGAAGGACAAGCAACATACTCCACCATGGTTTTACGCAGTCCTAGGGCTTGTAAAATACTATAACAAACTGGAATTTCTTTTTCTGGAGCTTCCGTTAAAGAGACTCGGATGGTATCTCCTATCCCTTCTGCTAACAGGGTTCCAATCCCGGCGGTTGATTTAATCCTCCCATATTCTCCGTCTCCTGCTTCTGTCACTCCTAAATGGAGAGGATAGTCCATTCCTAATTCATCCATGCGTTTCACCATCAAACGATAGGCCGCTAACATGACAGGAACACGAGATGCTTTGAGGGAGATGACGATATTGTAGAAGTCGAGAGATTCACAAATACGAATGAATTCTAAGGCCGATTCTACCATCCCTTCGGGGGTATCTCCGTAGGTAAATAACATTCTTTCGGCTAAGGAACCATGATTCACACCGATTCTCATGGCTTTTCCTTGATCTCGTAAGGAAATTACCAATGGTTCTAAGGTTTCACGGATTTTTTCCCCAATTTCATCAAATTCTGCTTGAGTGTATTCGCTACGGGTGGGACTGGGTTTCTCAAAAACGTATAATCCAGGGTTAATGCGGACTTTATCTACGTGTTTTGCTACTTCTAAGGCAATTTTTAAGCCATTATGGTGAACATCCGCTACTAAGGGAACGGTTTGGTAAACTTGGGCTAATTTTTCTTTAATTTCTGCTAATGCTTTAGCGTGGGCCATACTGGGAACCGTTACCCGCACAATTTCGCAACCTATTTCATGTAAGCGACGAATGGCAGCGACTGACCCTTCAATATCCAGGGTATCCTCATTGATCATTGATTGTACCACCACAGGAAAACCCCCACCAATGGTGATATTTCCCACTTTGACGGGACGTGTTTTACGTCGATGAATGGTTGTATCAAATTCTGGTTTAAGGGGTGTTTTAGGCGTTTCTAGGGTCTGCATGATGGATACTATACAATTATTTTGGTAGCGAATTTATCAAGTCTTATTGTAACCTTTTCGTTACCTACTTCAGAAAGTGAGTTCCAAAGGGATTTAGATGATCATATAAGAGACTGTTTATCAACAAAATATTAAGGTGGTAAGGTGGGCATAAGAGAGGTTTATCTGCACTATCCATTAAGTAGGGGTCAACGGCCGTTGACCCCTACTTTTCCCACCCTACAAAACTGGTTTTTAATGTTCCAACAACAAACAATCTCTAAGATGTCAAGATAATTTAATATAGCAGTTCTCGCGTCTCGTGAGGTACAGACTTTTCTAGTTTTAGGAGTCTCCGAGTCAGGAGTTAGGAGTGGGATTTAAAATATTAGGTGTACCTCATGACTCTGAGAAACGCTATAAAAATCAAATTAGTTTATTGTGAAAGTTTTGATAATTTTTTGGGTATTTTATTGAGTAGAAGTACATCAATAAGTTTTATCATAAACCAAAAATCAATATCTATGTTTTTAGTTAAAGATTCAAGTCCATTAAAAGAAGAACGTATTTTGCAAATGTTAACAGAAGATGCTTCCCTATCTTTGCTTCTTTGATTAATTTTCTAAATTTAGTAAGAGTTTAATGTTATTAAGCTCTTACTAACTTCTAATTTCATTTAACCCCCACTGAGTTTAACTTTATAGCCTAAATCTCCTAAAACTTTCAGTAATTTTTGACGGTGATCTCCTTGAATTTCTAAGACATCATCTTTTAATGTTCCACCACTTCCACATTGATTTTTTAACTGTTTTAATAATTTAGTTAGGGTTTCTTTATTATGTTGAAACCCTGTAATTACTGTAACTGTTTTACCTTTTTTACCTGAACGAGTTGACTGTATTCTGATATTTTGTTGTTGGGGGGGTAAGTCAGGAACTGTTCTTTCTAAAGCGTCAGAGTTGTCAGGACTACCAAACTCTTGATAAGCAATCTTTTTAGACTTCTGAGATTTATTTGATTTAGACGACATAATAATAAAAATCCTCAATAAATTGTTTCAATATTGATGAACTTATATATTTTACTAAAATTTTGTAACAATCTCAACCAATTTAACTTATAATAATCTATTATTTATTCAATACAATTCTCCATTCTCCATTATCCATTCTAAATTCTTATGACTATTGTTATTTTTGGTAGCATTAATATGGATTTAATTGCTAAAACCCCTTATTTACCACAAAGAGGTGAAACGGTTATGGGTAATCAATTTATTACTTTAACTGGAGGGAAAGGAGCTAATCAAGCAGTCGCTGCTGCTAAATTAAAGACAGTTACCCATTTTGTGGGACGAGTTGGGGGTGACAATTTTGGTTTAGAATTATTACAAATATTACAAGGGTTTAATATCAATACTGAAGGGATTTTAATTGATAAAACTATCTCATCAGGAGTTGCGATGATTAATGTAGAAACTTCGGGAGAAAATACCATTATTGTTATTCCTGGAGCAAATGGCAATATAGATGAAAGTGATGTCAGTCGCTTAGTCAACATTTTACCGAAAACTAAGGTTTTATTATTACAGTTAGAAATACCTTTAAAAGCTGTTGAAATGGCCGCACAAGAGGCTAAAAAATTGGGAATAACTGTGATATTAGATCCCGCTCCCATCCCTGAACATTTTCCTGAGCCTTTATATTCTTTAGTTGATATTATTACCCCCAACCAAAGCGAAGCAGAGAAATTAGTAGGTTTTCCTTTATCTAATGAAGAAAAGATTAAAAAAGCTGTTTCTATTTTATTGAATAAAGGAGTAAAAAATATTATTATTAAATTAGGAGAAAAAGGAGCATTTTTCGCAAACAAAAATGAACAAAGTTTTATTTCTTCTTTACAAGTTCAAGCAGTTGATACAGTAGGAGCCGGAGATGGATTTAATGGAGGAGTTGCTGCTGCTTTAGATCGAGGTTTATCCCTCAAAGAAGCGTTAGAATGGGGAACCATTGTTGGGGGGTTAACAACCACTAAAACAGGGGCGCAAACCGCACTCCCTGACTTAAAAATACTCAAAAATTTTCTAGAGAACAAAAAGTAATAATGACTTTTTAAAAGAAATGGGATAAGGCCAGAGTTGGGGATAAGTTGATTAAGCTGCTTTTCCAAGGAATTGATCGGGGTTTATCGTAGACATAAGGAACAGCATCCATAAAAAATGGGGAGTAATTCTCCTTTTAATCAATAATTTTAAATTGGAAAAGGTCTTACACTAATAATTAAAGTTGAGAAAAGACGAAGACTACTGTGACAGAACCCAAAAGCTACAAAGACACCGTAAATCTACCCAAGACTGATTTTAGTATGCGGGCCAATGCTGTAAAGCGAGAACCCGAATTACAGAAATTTTGGGCGGATAATCAAATTTATGAGAAGTTATCCCAAGAAAACCCTGAAGATATATTTATACTTCACGACGGCCCACCTTATGCTAACGGTTCTTTGCACATGGGCCACGCTTTAAACAAAACCCTCAAGGATATTATTAATAAATATAAACTACTACGAGGTCATAAAGTCCGTTATGTTCCTGGTTGGGATTGTCATGGACTCCCCATTGAACTCAAAGTATTACAAAGTATGAAGTCAAAAGAGAGACAAGGGTTGACCCCTCTTAAATTACGCCACAAAGCCCGTGATTTTGCCCTTAAAACCCAAGAAGAACAGGCAAAAGCTTTTAAACGCTTCGGAGTCTGGGGAGACTGGGAAAACCCCTATTTAACCCTAACTCCTGAATACGAAGCGGCACAAATTGGCGTATTTGGGGAAATGGCCCTCAAAGGTTACATTTATCGCGGACTCAAACCGGTCCATTGGAGTCCCAGTTCTCAAACCGCTTTAGCTGAAGCAGAATTAGAATATCCTGAAGGTCATACCTCAAGAAGTGTTTTTGCTGCTTTTCCTATCATTAAAGCTTCAAAAGATGCAGAGGAAATTTTACAACCCTTCTTAAATAATTTAGGGGTTGCTATCTGGACTACTACCCCTTGGACCCTTCCAGGAAACTTAGCAGTTGCCCTGAATCCTGATCTTAATTATGCTGTGGTAGAAGCGAGTTCTGATGTTTGCAAATATCAGTATTTGATTGTAGCTGCTGATTTGGTTGAAAAATTATCAACTACCTTTGAAACAGAATTGACTGTCAAAGCAACAATTCCAGGAAAAGCATTAGAACACACAATTTATCGTCATCCCTTATTTGATAGAGAAAGTGAAATTCTCATCGGCGGTGATTATGTTACGACAGAGTCAGGAACCGGTTTAGTTCATACTGCGCCGGGTCATGGACAAGAAGACTATATGGTGGGACAACGGTATGGATTACAAATTTTGTCTCCTGTAGATGCGAGAGGAAACTTTACAGACGAAGCGGGACAATTTGCCGGTTTGAATGTTCTCAAAGATGCCAACGAAGTCATCATTAATGAGTTGCAAGAAAAAGGAGCATTATTAAAAGAAGAAGCTTATGAACATAAATATCCTTATGATTGGCGAACCAAAAAACCGACTATTTTTCGGGCCACAGAACAATGGTTTGCTTCAGTTGAAGGGTTCCGAGAAGCGGCTTTAACAGCAATTAAAACAGTACAATGGATTCCCTCCCAAGGAGAAAATCGTATTACGTCAATGGTGGGCGATCGCTCAGATTGGTGCATCTCTCGTCAACGAAGTTGGGGGTTACCTATTCCTGTTTTTTATAATGAAGAAAACAACGAACCCTTACTAACAGAAGAAAGTATTAAACATATTCAGACAATTTTTGCTGAAAAAGGTTCTGATGCTTGGTGGGAGATGTCTGTAGAAGAATTATTACCTGATAAATATAAGGCAGATGCCCATAAATATCGCAAAGGAACTGATACGATGGATGTCTGGTTTGACTCTGGATCTTCTTGGGCTTCAGTAGTAAAACAAAGACAAGAGTTAACGTATCCTGCTGATATTTATTTAGAAGGAAGTGATCAACATAGGGGTTGGTTTCAGTCCAGTTTATTAACCAGTGTTGCTGTTAATGACATTGCACCTTATAAGACAGTATTGACTCATGGTTTTGTGTTAGATGAAAAAGGATACAAGATGAGTAAATCATTAGGAAATATTGTTGATCCTAATGTCATTATTAATGGAGGTAATAATCATAAACAAGAACCACCATTAGGGGCAGATGTGTTAAGACTTTGGGTATCATCGGTAGATTATTCTTCAGATATTCGTGTAGGGAAAAATATCCTTAAACAGTTATCTGATATTTATCGTAAAATTCGCAATACAGCAAGATTTTTATTGGGTAACTTACACGATTTTGATCCTCAGCAACATAGAGTAAGTTATGAGGAATTACCCGAATTAGATCGTTATATGTTACATTGCATCACCGAAGTCTTTACAGAAGTGACAGATGCGTTTGAAACTTATCAATTCTTCCGTTTCTTCCAAACTGTACAAAATTTCTGTGTTGTCGATTTATCTAATTTCTATCTGGATATTGCCAAAGATAGACTTTATATTTCTCATCCTGATTCGATCCGTCGTCGTAGTTGTCAAACCGTATTAGCTGTCGCAATTGAAAATTTAGCTAAAGCGATCGCCCCTGTATTATGTCACATGGCCGAAGATATTTGGCAATTCTTACCTTACGAAACCCCCCATAAATCTGTTTTTGAGGCGGGATGGGTGCAAACATCAAAACAGTGGGAAAACCCAGAATTAGGGGCTTCCTGGACAAAAATTAGGGGAATCAGAAATGAAGTGAATAACGCCCTAGAATTAGCTAGACAAGAGAAGGCGATCGGTTCATCTTTGGACGCAAAAGTGTTACTTTATGTTTCGGATCAAGACTTAAGAGAACAACTCGAAAAATTCAATCCGACTGATAGTTTAACAGGAAATCAAGTGGATGAATTACGTTATTTTGTCTTAGCATCTCAAGTGGAATTAGTTGATAGTTTGGACAGCATTAAAAAAGCAGACTATCAAAGCGAGTCTGACTTAGTTTCTGTGGGGGTTATTAAAGCAGAAGGTGAGAAATGCGATCGGTGTTGGAACTATTCTACAAAAGTGGGAGAATTTAAAGATGATCCGACGATTTGTGAACGGTGTAATGCTGCTTTAGTTGGTGAATTTTAGGAAGTTCAAAGGTGCGTTAATAGCGCACCTTTTCCTATTAAAGTTTTTTCTACAACATAAGTAATTAAAAAATATGCAAATCACTTCATTGACGATTAAAAATTATAAAGCATTTCAAGATATTACTATTAATTATCTACCTAAGTTTTGCGTATTTGTGGGAGCAAATGGAACAGGAAAAAGCACACTTTTTGATGTATTTGGATTTTTAAGAGATTCTCTCAAAAATAATATTCGTCAAAGTCTACAACGTAGAGGAGGATTTAAAGAAGTTATTACGCGAGGACATGAAAAAGAAGATATTTATTTTGAGATAAAATTTAGAATGAAAATTCTCAATAAAGAAAGATTAGTTACTTATGTTTTAGAAATTGGTTTAGATAAAAATAGACCTATAGTCAAAAGAGAAATTCTCCGTTATAAACGTGGTAGTCAAGGATCTCCTTTTCATTTTTTGGACTTTAAAAATGGTAAAGGTTTTGCTATTACAAATGAAGAAGATTTTGATAAAACCGATGAACATTTAACTCGTGAAGAACAAACCCTTGATGCAGCAGATACCCTAGCAATTAAAGGACTTGGACAGTTTCAACGCTTTAAAGCTGCCAGTGCATTTCGACTTTTAATCGAAAATTGGCACGTTTCTGACTTTCATATTAACGCAGCTAGAGGGAGTAAAGATGCTGGATATGCAGAACATCTATCAACAACAGGAGACAACTTACCTTTAGTTGCTCAATATATTTACGAAAATCATCAAGATATTTTTGAGAAAATCCTTGAAAAAATGAAGCAAAGAGTCCCTGGAGTTTCTACAGTAGAAGCAAAAGAAACTGAAGATGGACGTTTAATATTAAAGTTTCAAGACGAATCTTTTCATGATCCTTTTGTTTCACGTTATGTTTCGGATGGGACGATTAAAATGTTTGCTTATCTTGTTTTACTACATGATCCTAATCCACATCCTCTTTTATGTGTAGAAGAACCCGAAAACCAATTATATCCTTTATTGTTACAAGAATTGGCTGAGGAATTTGAAGCATATACTCGTTCAGAAGGGCAAGTTTTTGTTAGCACTCATTCTCCAGATTTTCTTAATGCAGTTGATTTGAATAATATTTTTTGGTTAGAAAAACACGAAGGAATTACTAAAGTTTATCGTGCTTCTGAACAAGAATTACTTAAAAATTTATGTCAAGAAGGAGATTTACCTGGATATTTATGGAAACAGGGACTTTTTGGAGGTCTTGATCCGAAATGAATAGCTCCTATGATTTAGTTTTTTTATTAGAATAACGTTCCATGAAAGAACTATTAGAAGTTTTATTGTCTAAAATTATTCCTGAAAATGTTAAATTTAAGTGTATCCATCATGAAGGTAAACAGGATCTTGAAAAATCCATTCCTCGCAAATTAAAAGCTTGGAATACATCAGCAAAATTTATTATTATTCGAGATCAAGATTCAGGGAATTGTCAAAAAATAAAAGAACAACTTTATGCTTTATGCAAAAAATCTGGACGCTCTGATACTTTAATTAGAATTGTTTGTCATGAACTAGAATCATGGTATTTAGGAGACTTAGCTGCTGTTGAAAAAGCATTTAATTTAAAAGAAGGACAACTGAGTAAAAAACAAAATAATCAAAAATATAGAGATCCCGATCAACTAAACTCAGCAAAACAAGAACTAAAAAAACTGGTAAAGAGTTATCAACCTATCAGTGGTTCTAGAAAAATTGGGAAATATTTAGAAATCCAACACTTAGACAAAAATAAATCTTATAGCTTCAAAGTTTTTCTAAGAGGATTAGAAAAAATATTACGAGAAATTGTTGCACTAGGTTAATATTAGTTTTAGTCTGTTCAAAAAACACTTAAACAGACATGATAACATTGATGAAAGCATTATAATGATATTATGATAGGCAAACCTTTAAAATTCATTGAGTTATTTGCTGGTATTGGTGGGTTTCGATTGGCCTTTGAACCATTAGGATATCAATGCGTCTATTCTTGTGAAATTAATGAAGCTTGTCAAAAAGTCTATTATAATAATTTTGGAGAAGTTCCTGATAAAGATATTACCAAAATAATTCCTCATAATCTACCAAGTTTTGATGTTTTAACTGCAGGTTTTCCTTGTCAACCGTTTAGTATTTCTGGCAAAAAACAAGGGTTTAAAGATACTAGAGGAACTTTATTTTTCCATATTTGTGAAATCATAGAAGTTAAAAAACCACCGGTTATTATCTTAGAAAATGTCAAACATTTAATTCATCATCAAAAAGGCAAAACCTTAGAAACAATTATTTATGCTTTAGAAGATTTAGGGTATTTAGTTGACTATAAATTATTAAATGCTAAAGATTTTGGTGTTCCTCAACATAGAGAAAGAATTATTATTATTGGAACTCGTAATAAAAAATTTAATTTTAATTGTCTAAATACTCAAACGACTGTTCCTCAGCTTAGTGATTACTTATGTACAAATGATAACTTTGAATATTTAAAACCTCAAGAATATACATTAATAGATAATCCCAAAAAACAGTTATCAGGATTAATTTTTGTAGGATATCGTAATAAAAATATTTGGAAAACAGGAATTAGACCAAATACTGAACATTTATCTAGAGTTCATCGTCAACCTAATAGAATTTACTCAATAGATGGAGTTCATCCTACTATTCCATCTCAGGAAACATCAGGACGATTTTTTATCTATATTCCTGAAGAAAATGCAGTGCGTAAATTAACCATTAAGGAATGTTATAGAATTATGGGTTTTCCTGATAATTTTATCATTCATCAACGTCTCTCAGAAGCTTATAGACAAATTGGTAATTCTATTTGTATTCCTTTATTTCAAGAATTAGCAAGACAATTAAAAGAACAAATTTTTCAACCTCAATATTTAGAAAATTTTGACTACAATAAGAATTCAAGAGATTCTTATAAAGAACAATTAACAGTACAGTTAGAAATAACAGGATTAACTATCATGAATCATAAAGAAAAACTCTTACAAGTATATGATTTATCAAAGAAGACTGATGAGATAAAAGATTTAATTTCATCTGAATATGTAGAATATATTAACATCATTGCTAAATATTCACCTAAACAAAAAGCGGTTTATACTGTTTTAGTTACGTTATTAACGCACAAAATAATTGAACCAAAACAAGATATTCGATATCATCGAAAAGAGTTACCTAATGGCTTTTCAGGAAGAACAATTGATACTCAATATATTACCCCTACCCTCAAAGAATTAGGACTTCCTGCAATGGCTGAAAGTGGATGGTTAACTCGTTCTTTAGAACAGCCATATCCTTATACATTAGACTATAAGGGTCGTATTAGTAATAAAACAGTAAAAGATGCTTTTCTCAATTTAATTTACTTTGTAGAAACGAATCCTAAACAAACAGAGAATATTTTAAGATTACTGTTATCTGAGGTTAGAAAAATCACAGAGACGAATAAAATTAAAATCGTTAAATTGAGTAATCCTGAAAAATTTGATATAAAAACTATTGTTGCTTGTTTGGATTATCATTTCAATTTTAATTATAAGACTCATGGTGCATCAAAATTACCTGTTTTATCATTTTACGCAATCTATCAACAATTAATAGAAGAAGTAGAAAGATATAAATCTTGTCAGTTAACTCCATTAGGGAGTCATACTGCATCTGATAGAACATCAAAAACAGCAGGAGATATTGAAGTTTTAGATAAAAATAAAAACCTAGTAGAAGCAATTGAAATTAAACAAGGTAAACCAATTGATATACAAATGATTCGGATTGCCAAAGATAAAATTATCAAATTTAATCCTAGACGATATTGTATTTTTTCGTCAGCCAATATTAATGAATCAGATAGCCAGTTAATAGATGAAGAAATTAATAATATTAGAGAAAGTCATGGATGTCAGATTATTATCAATGGAACCATCCCCACTTTAAAATATTATTTAAGATTAATTACATCAATTGAAAAATTTTTAGATAATTATTCAAAACTAATTGAACTGGATCAAGAATTACAAGCTATCCACAAAATAAAATGGAATGAAATCTTATTACAATTAGAAACATAAAAGAGTAAAATTCATTCACACAGTGTATAAAGTAATTCTCAATCATGGACAATATGATTCTCAGTAACATTAGTTTAGGGTGGTTTACCCCTTGGGTAATGGCCACAGCAACAGAAGGAGAAAGTGAAACCAAAATTTTAGCCATTTGTTTAGCGATCGTTGGTCTTTCTATCTTCATTTCCAGTCGTATTTTTCAAGAACTGGCCGTTAGAGTTGGCTTACCCCCTGTTCTTGGTGATTTAATTGCCGGTTTAGCCATCGGTGTTTCAGGATTACATATTCTTGCCTTAGAAGGAGGAGAAGTTAACGCTTCTGTGGTGAGTTTTATTCAACTCCTCTCCAATAGTTCAGCAGAAGAAATACAAGCAGTTTTCGCAGGTCCAGTTCGCATCATTACGGAAAATAATGCCGAGTTTGGAGTCGGGGTGTTATTATTCCTTATCGGTCTAGAATCAGACCTCAAAGAACTGCTGAAAGTGGGGGTTCAATCCGCTTTTGTCGCCATTGTTGGGGTGACACTACCCTTTGTTTTAGGGTTTGTGGGAATGACTTATATCTTTCATATTCCTGCCCTTCCTGCGTTGTTTGCCGGCGCTGCTTTAACCGCCACCAGTATCGGTATTACCGCTAAAGTGATGCAAGATATGGGGGTTCTCAAATCCAAAGAAGGTCAAATTATTTTAGGGGCCGCTATTCTGGATGATATTTTAGGTATCGTGATTCTAGCGGTAGTAATTAGTATTGTAGAAACCGGTCAAATTGATGTGGGCAACGCAGTAAAATTAATTTTAATAGCGGCTGCGTTTATGATTGCTGCAGTAGTGATGAATCGCTTTTTTGGTCAATGGTTTATCAACACCCTACAACAGTTTAAAGCCCCTGGTACAGATGGAATGGGTTCTTTTATTCTCTTTATTGGTCTGAGTTTACTGGCTGGTTTAGTGGGTTTAGAGAGTATTTTAGGGGCATTTGCTACAGGATTAATTTTAGGGGGAACGACTAAAAAAGAAGATTTAATTGAAGGGGTTGGAGTCTTATCCTTTATTTTTTCCACTGTTTTCTTTGTCTCCATTGGAGCAAAAACCGATCTCAGTGTTCTTAACCCTTCTATTCCTGCGAACCGAGAAGGTTTAATTGTCGCAGGATTTCTCATTGTTGTTGCCATTGTCGGCAAAGTTGCTGCCGGTTTCTTCGCTTTTTCCAAAGAAAAAATCAACCGTTTAGCCATTGGAAGCGGCATGATTCCCCGTGGAGAAGTCGGGTTAGTTTTTGCCGGTTTAGGTTCAGCAACTGGCGCATTACCCCAATCTTTGGATGTTGCCATTGTCTTAATGGTGATTGCCACCACATTTTTAGCCCCTCCTTTATTACGAGTGGTTTTTGAACAGTCTGAATCAGGAGAAAATGCGTCAGCGATGTCTAAAAAAATCAGTGAATCTTAGTTTTTAATTGCATCAGAAAAATTGAGCGATCGCTGTAGCAATACCTATCGATCCCCCTGGTTTTCCGACTCTTTCTTTTCCATTATCAACGCACTGTTTTAAATAGTTATTATCCTTTAAAATAGATTGGATTTTTTGGACAACTTCAGGGAAGAGAGGGGGATCGTTATAACCTTTACCAATAGTGGTTACTGAGATTCCTAATAATCTCATTTGTGCCTCAGCAAAAGCATAAGTAAATTGGGGGCCTTTTCCTGGTAATTGAATCACTGGTTTACCTAGGCCGACTGCTTGTTCTACCGCAGTTCCTGCCATTCCCAAAACAAGATCACAGGTCGTAATAATATCAGAAAAAGCATGATAATAACATTCAACTTTAATCAAATTATTTTCTTGTTTTTTCCAGAAAATTCCTGAAGATTGATATTGCCATTCTAACTGTTTTGCTAATGTTTCTAAATGACTGTCTTGGATAGATTTTACCAAAGCAACTCGAAATTGGAAAGGTTCTAATTTTCCGATTTCTGCACAGATTTGTAATAATAATCCTAAGTTATTAAGGGCTTCAGGTAAACGACTACCCGGTAATAAAGCAATAGTGGGAAGATTAGGATTCAGATTAAGATTAGTCCCCGTTGGCGTTAAAATATCCATGATAGGATAGCCTAAAAAATAGGCTTTTTTGAATCCTTGTTCTTGTAAATCTTCTGCTGTAAAAGCATCTCTAGTAAAAATAGCAAGACAACGAGGCGATCGCAGACAATAACGGGTTAACCAAGGAAGGTTTAATTTTCCTTCATAAAAGCTAGACGTTGAGACTAAAAAAGCCACATAGGGACGACGAGAAATGTAGGCCATAGTAACAGGAAAAATGTCCCCAATAGCCACAATTAAATGATAGCGAGAAGACCATTTTAACAGAGTACGAATTTGATATAAAGTCAGGCCAATTAATCCTGCACCAATGTCCTTTAATAAAGTTAGGGGGTTCATGTAAAATATTCCCCCAGACGGCAAACTTTTAGGCTGGCCAATCAAAGGTAAATTTAAAGAACGATAAGCATTTCCTTCTCCCACCAACGGCATTGCTGTAATGTTAAGATCAGGAGCAATTTTTAGTAATTCCTGGAGAATCAGACTAGCATTGAGGTCTTCTCCATGACCGTTGCTCATAAATAATACTTCTTTTTTAACCATTGGCATCTTCTGAAATCTATTATCTAAATTATTCAATAAATTTCCAGAAGCTACCTGAGAAACCAATACTAAGTCCCCTTATTATCGTCGAGTAATATTCTTTCTGCCCCTGCCTCCTCTCAGGGTTCTGCTCTTCCTGCCTTCTCAATATGATTCTCTAGTATTGCAAGCGGATTTGGTATTATCTGTACCGCACAAGCTTTTAACTCTGGTTGCAAAGAAATCGGACAAGCATGAGGGTGAGTTAAAGCATTGGCCTCCGCATCATCTGCCCAAAGTGCGCCCCAGTGCATGGGAATAAAGACAGTACCAGGAGCGATCGCCTTAGTTATTTTTGCGGGAAAACAAGCTTTTCCTCGAAGCGATCGCACTTCTACTAAGGTATTGTCTTCAATGTTCAATTTTGCAGCATCTTGGGGATGAATTTCCAGAAACGGATCAGGGTGCATCTTTTGAATTTTAGCAATGCGCCCGGTACGGGTTTGGGTGTGCCAATGGCCGTATAATCTCCCTGTCGTTAAAACGAAAGGATAAGCCTCATCTGGGGGTTCTGCCAGCCCCTGAGAATGGTATGCCGCAAACCTTGCCCGTCCATCTGGGGTCTGAAATCGAAAATCCGTGTAAAGTCGCTTATTGTGACGGTTTTGTTGGGCTAACTCCTCTCCTTCGAGACAAGGCCAACTATCCGTATAAGGCCATTGCAGAGGTCCGTAGGTACGTAACTTGTCATGACTCAACCCAGAGGTATCGCAGGGACGGCCTTCTGTTATTTTGACAAACTCTTCATAAACTTCGGCTGAGGTTTGGAAACTAAACCCCTCCTCGAAACCTAAACGTCGTCCCACCTCCGCAAATATTTCCCAGTCAGCCCGTGCTTCTCCTGGGGGTTGTCGAAACTGGGGACATAAAGTAACCACTCGTTCTGAGTTGGTCATCACCCCAGTTTTTTCACTCCATTGGGCAGCCGGGAGTAAAATATGGGCATACGCTGAGGTTTCTGTGGGGTAATAGGCATCTTGATAAACAGTAAACGGCGATCGCTTTAAAGCTTCTTGAGTCCGTTTAAGATCCGGCATACTTACCGCCGGGTTAGTAGCTGCGATCCAAAAAAAGCCAACCTCTCCCGTTTCTAAACCTTCGATCATCTCCCAAACCGTACGACCCCGTTGGGGTTGAATTGATCCTTGAGGAACTTTCCAGAACTGTTCGACTTCAGTCCGGTGTTGGGGGTTATTCACCACTCGATAACCAGGTAAAATATTACAGAGGCCACCGGCTTCTCGGCCTCCCATAGCGTTAGGTTGTCCGGTGAGGGAAAAAGGTCCAGTTCCCGGTTTACCAATATCTCCTGTCATTAAATGTAAGTTGATCAGGGTGCGAACTTTAGCGGTTCCTTCAGAAGATTGATTCATACCCATAGACCACAAGGATAATACTCGTTGCGACTCTCCCCAATATTTGGCCGCTTTTTCTAGGTGATCGATACGAATACCACAGTTACGGGCCACTAGCTCTGGGGGATAATGATGGATAATCTCAGCATAGGCCGAAAAGTTTTGGGTACATTCATCAATGAAAATGGTATCAATACGACCCCACCGCATCAATAAATGGGCTATACCGTTGAGAAGATCAATATCGGTTCCAGGTTTGATGGCTAAATGTAAGTCTGCTGCTTCTGCGGTTTTTGTATATCTAGGGTCAACCACCACCATTTTTACTTTACGGTTCTTTTTATGATGGACACGCAGACGGTTAAAAACGATGGGATGACATTCTGCTGCATTAGTTCCGATCAAAAATGCACAGTCTGTTAACTCTAAGTCTTCATAACAACAGGGGGGACCATCACTGCCGAAACTCTGGGTATAAGCAGCAACGGCAGAAGACATACAAAGACGGGAGTTAGCGTCAAAATTATTGGTTCTGAGGAATCCTTTAAAGAGTTTCTGGGCGATATAATAATCTTCCGTTTGGAACTGCCCGGAACCATACATACATAATGCGTCTGGTCCAAGGGTTAAGCGTACCGTTTTAATGCGGTTAACGATCGCCTCTATCGCTTCATCCCAACTAACACGACGGAACGCTTCATCTAAATTGTCTCGCATCATGGGATATTTCAGACGGGACTTGTCCAAAGACTCGCTGACGGTTGCACCTTTGACACAGACTTTCCCTAGACTTGAGGGGTGGTTGCGATCGCCTCTTACTTGCCAGATTGGGTTTCCTTCTCTATCTCGGTTAACAGCTTTTCCTGGTTGTGCCGGAGGTAAGACTTCTAAACCACAACCGACACCACAATAAGGACAGAGCGTTTTAGTAGGGCTAATCATAGTTCATCTCGTTGAATATAATAGGGGTTAGGAACACAAACAAATGAGTTCAATAATGGATAATGGATAATTAACAATTGATAATTAGGTCGCAATGGTTAGAATTGTTGGCTTTCCCCATATTGTCTTGTAAAAAGTATAATAAACTACGAATTAAGTTTTATAGCAGTTTTCATATCAATAGCTTTAGGGATGACACTTCCTACACCTCCCACACTCAACTTAACTAAAATTTTGATACACCCAATTGAAAACCGCTATGATCGGAACCAAAATTAGGGTCTTCTAGGGACATCAGGATAAAATCTTCTCTGACAATGTTCAATTTGAGGATAGACTATGTCAAAATCAAAAAGGTGGCAAACAAAGGGAACCTAAATTTAAGAATGCGAATTTTATTTGTTGGGGCTGAAGTCGCCCCTCTAGCAAAAGCCGGCGGAATGGGAGATGTCATCGGAGCATTACCCAAAGCTTTACATAAACTAGGGTACGATGTGCGCATTATCATGCCTTACTACGGTTTTCTCGGCGATAAAATAGAGGTTCCCTCAGAGCCAATCTGGCGTAGCAATGCCATGTCTCAAGAGTTTGCCGTCTATCAAACCACCCTGCCCAAGAGTGATGTTACCTTATACCTATTAGAACATCATAGCTTTTCTCCTCGCCGTATTTATGGCGATGATGAATATTGGCGATTCACCTTCTTTTCTAATGCCGCCGCTGAGTTTGCCTGGAATTTTTGGAAACCTGAGATTATCCACTGTCATGATTGGCATACCGGGATGATTCCTGTCTGGATGCACGAAACCCCGGATATTACAACAGTCTTTACCATTCATAATTTAGCCTATCAAGGACCAGGCCGGGGCTTTTTAGAACACAGTACCTGGTGTCCTTGGTATATGGACGGAGATAATGCCATGGCCGCCGGCATTAAATTTGCGGGACGCATCACCACAGTTTCCCCAACCTACGCTCAACAAATCCAAACCCCTGCCTATGGGGAACGACTCGATGGGCTATTGTCCCATTTTCGGGATAACTTGGTGGGGATTCTCAATGGCATTGATATGGAGGTTTACAACCCTGCTAAAGATCAGCTTATCTATGAACCCTTTACTCCTGATACGTTAGAAAAACGCATGGCCAACAAAGTAGGTCTTCAGGAAGAAACAGGCTTAGAGATTAATCAAGATGCCTTTGTGATGGGTATGGTGACTCGTTTAGTCGAACAAAAAGGAATCGACTTAGTGCTTCAAATTTTAGACCGTTTTCTGGCCCATACCGATGCTCAATTGGTGGTTTTGGGAAGTGGAGATCATTACTACGAGAACCAACTCTGGCAATTATCCGCTCGTTATCCTGGCCGGGTGTCAGTCCAAATTCTTTATAATGATGTCTTATCTCGTCGTATTTATGCGGGATCTGATGCGTTTTTAATGCCTTCTCGTTTTGAACCTTGTGGCATTAGTCAATTATTTGCCATGCGTTATGGTTGTGTTCCTATTGTACGACGGACCGGTGGCTTAGTGGATACGGTTAGTTTTTATGATCCTGTGCAAGAAACAGGAACGGGCTACTGTTTTGATCATTATGAACCCTTAGAATTGTTAGTGTGTATGATTCGCGCTTGGGAAGCATTTCGCTTTAAAGCCGATTGGAGAAAGCTACAACAGCGATGTATGACCCAAGATTTCAGTTGGTATCAATCAGCAGCCGAATATATTAAAATTTACAAGGAATTAACAGGAGAACCTGGACAATTAACGGCTGAAGAAGAAGATAAAATTAAAAGTTTAATTCAAGAAAATCTCTCATGGGACGTCAATAGTAGTGCAAGTCAGGAGACGACGGTTCCAGAAGATCCCACTGATGAGGAAAATAAGGAATCTCCAGAAGGGTTAAATTCCGAACCAACAGTGAGAGAAGAAAAAAAAAATGATCCTGAAAATGCCATCTCTAACGACTCTACCCTTGAGGACAATTACCCAGAAATAAACACCCAAGAAACCGTTGAAGAAAAAGAGGAAATAGTAAAAAATATCACCCCAGAAAAGACAATTTCTCAAGCACCAGAAACCACTATAGGAGAGGAAAAAGATAACAATATAGAGTATACATTACCAGAAAGTTCCATCCCTGAATTTTCTGTTATAGAAGGAAGTGAAGCTAAAAACAATATTGTTGAAGAAGCAACTGAATTAGAAGAAACACACTCTAATCCTGCTGTATTACCCACCACTTCTACAGAAATATCTGAATCAACTAATGTACCTGAAACGGAAAATAAGATAACTTCAAAATCTGAGAACATTTTGGAAACTCAAGCAATAACTTTAGATAACAGTTTTCCAAAATTAACTTCTACCAATAGTAATCCATCAGTAACAAATTAATTGCTCATGATAGTTCTTTTTTGAAAATTTATTTACTGGTTTCCTTAACCCTATCTAAGATGAATAGCTTTTTTGAGGTGGTTTAATTAATTTCCATTTTTAAATAACTTTATGGCCTTCTGGTTGAGCGCCATCCGTAAGACTCTAGAGTGATGATGACTTTAGGGATATTACTATGGTTATTTTTTGCTAATTTCTCTAGAAAATTATTAAAGGTTAAGAATAGAGTAAGAAAAAAAATCAGAAAATAAGTTAATATATTATGTCCAAAAAGTATAACGATAAAAAGTTAAGAAGAGGTTATGGTAATGAACAGACGGGAACTCTTAAAATTCTTAGGAGTTAGTACAGGAACAGCCTTATTAAGTCAAGGAAATAAGGCTTTATCCAGCCCTTTTCTGCTGGCTGCTCAAGATAAAGTAATGGTTAATAAAATTAGTCAAACTTTGCAGTTTAATCCTATAAAAATACCGATTCCTTTAACCATTTACAATTTAAGTGATGAACAAGAAATAACGAGTTATAAAACCTATGAAGTGCTAGATGATGTGGTGTTACCCGAAGGGTTTACTTATGATGTGATTGCCCAATGGGGGGATAAAGTAGGAGGCTCGCGCTTTGGTTATAACAACGATTATTTATCCTTAATTGAAACAAAACCTAATGAGGGATTTTTGACCATTAACTTTGAATATATTAGTGGAAAAACTTGGAGTGAAACCTACGAAAAAGTAATCGGTCAATCTCTTCCTTTTGCAGAAGTAAGGGCGATCGCTGATAAAAATAATGGAAAAATAAATGCCTTTGAATTAGCTAAAAATGATCCCCTCAAAGGAAAAATAGAAGCGATCGCCAAAGAAGCGTTAATTGATCAAGGAATGGGAGTCATTTCCCTGAAAAAAAATGCAGAAGGCCGTTGGGAACGCACCTATTCAGAAGCAGATAGACGCATTACAGGAATATCCGGATTAGAAGATGGTCGTTATCTCAAAGCAACCGGACCTGGGATGAAAATTTTTGAGAAAGAGAGGAAACTAGGGTATGAAGATGGTTTAGGCAGTAAAATTATCGGGACTTTCCAAAACTGTGCTGGGGGGACAACTCCTTGGGGAACCGTACTCAGTGCAGAAGAGAATATTCAAAATCAAGTCCCTGAACCAGTAATGGCCGATGGATCTTCCTTAGATCCTTCTGTGACCCCTTTTGTCATGAATAAATGGGATATAGATGGACGGGGGAATGTCTTTGGTTTAGCAGGGAATAAATATGGTTGGATGGTAGAGATTGTGCGATTCGTTGAGCTAGAAAGCTGACCTCCAAGTACGTAACAAGGATACAGCGTGTAGCTCGTTCAAGAGCCTTGCAAGAGGCAATTCTAAGTTCAAATGACCAATCACCCCTTAAAAGAAGACAAGAGCCTTTATAGCCCATTCTCAAAGGAGGTAAAACACAAAGGTCAACACCCAAAACGGCTAAAACTAAGAAAGGTTTACAAAACTCAATTAGTAATGATCGAACCTGCTGAATAGGTATAACCGAACAGCAAAATGAACCTAGAGTCTTGAATAACTGTTGGTTTGTTGGCATCTGGAGCCAAGCTCGGAATCAAAGGAGCAATCCTAAGAGCTACGATATAACCCTCTGTTTTGGACTTAGTAAACCCAAGATAGAAGCAGGGTTAAAAGGGGAAAACCACTGTGAAACAGCACAAGAAATTCCCAAATCAATCGGTCATGGTTAAACATTACGTTGAATCATCGACTTGAACCCTCAACACCATCAAGTAGCCAAATCTGTTTGATAGGCTGCGTTCAAAAGAACAAGGTGAAAAGTGGAGTTCTAATTTTAACATCCACAAAGATTCCTAAAAGTAACCTGGGGGATAGATGAAACCTAAAACCGATATACCCAAACCAACGGAACGAATTAAGTCCATGACTGCTCTTACGATCAGGTCGATGATGTAAGTAGTGACAAACTTAAGCGCAAGGGTCATGGATGTGAGAAGCAATAAGAAGCAAATGCCTACTTGTAATGAGCAAGGATAAGCTGACGTATTGCTGGTTAATTAGAAGAAATAGTCTCTAATAGAGGTAGTTAAATGTCGAATGCGAGTATAACCAAGACTACGCCAGAATGGAACACAATCAACTGGGCAAAAATCCATAGGAAAGTGTTTAAGCTTCAAAAAAGAATATTTCAAGCTGTTAAATCAGGAAACAAAGTCAAAGCTAAAAAGCTTCAGAAGTTACTGTTAAAGTCACATTACGCAAAGCTCTTAGCCATACGCAAAGTAACCCAAGACAACCAAGGCCAGAAAACTGCTGGAATTGATGGGAAAAAGTCACTACGACCCAACCAAAGATTAAAGTTAGTCAAAGAATTAACTTTAAAAGGTTACAAGGCAAAGGCACTCAGACGGGTTTGGATTCCCAAGCCTCGAAGAGAAGAAAAACGTGGATTGGGAATACCCACCATGAAAGATAGAGTAATGCAAGCCTTGGTTAAATCAGCCTTAGAACCATATTGGGAAGCCCAATTTGAGGGAACATCCTATGGCTTTCGTCCAGGTAGAAGTGCGCATGATGCTATCACTAGGATATACTCGGCAATAAATCAAAAAGCTAAATACGTTCTAGATGCTGATATCGCTAAATGCTTCGACAAGATTAACCATGATTACCTACTGTCCAAAGTAGATTGTCCACACAACGTAAAAAGAGTCATAAAACAATGGCTCGAATGCGGGGTAATGGACAAAGGTATATTTGAGCATACCGACTCTGGTACTCCTCAAGGTGGTGTAATAAGTCCGCTACTTGCGAATATTGCACTACACGGAATGATTGATGAAGTTAAAGAGAAATTTCCAAAATCATTTTACATAAATGGGAAACAGATTCAAAAATTTCAACCGACAATCATCCGATATGCAGATGATTTCGTAATATTACATGATAATTACGAAATCATACTACAATGCAAAGAATTGACTACACAATGGCTAAAGCAAGTTGGATTAGAGCTTAAACCAGAAAAAACCTCCATCAGACATACCCTAAACAGTATTCAACATGATGGAAAAACCATTAAACCTGGGTTTGATTTTCTAGGATTCAACATCAGGTCATATCCTGTAGGGAAACACCATTCTGGTAAAACAGGAGGGAAAAATTCCACAATAATTGGATTCAAGACTCTCATCAAACCAAGCAATAAGAAAATACTTGCTCACCATGAGGCAATCAAGAAGGTTATAAAAGCCAACAAGAAAGCCCCTCAAGGAGCATTAATCGCAAGATTAAATCCCATAATCCGAGGATGGTGTAACTATTACCGAACTGTCAACAGTAAGGAAACATTCTCATCCGAAGACCACACATTATGGTTAATGCTTAGAGCCTGGACAGTCAACAGGAAAAAGAATAGGACACCATTAGAGAAAGCTCTCAAGAAATATTTCTCAAACGGAAAACACGGAATATGGACGTTCCAAACAAAAGGAGCAGTCCTTTACTACCACGCCGAGACGGGAATAAAGAGACACTCACTGGTCAAGCCTGAAGCCTCACCCTATGACGGAAACTGGACTTACTGGAGTAAGAGACGGGGAACTTATACTGGGACACCAACTAGAGTTGCAAAACTTTTAAAGAAACAAAAAGGTATATGTCCTCAATGTAAGCAACACTTCACACCTGAAGACTTGATAGAAGTTGACCACATTATCCCTAAATCGAAAGGTGGAAAGGATACACTCAACAATATACAAGCCCTACATCGTCACTGTCATGATGCCAAAAGCAAGAATGACTACCTCCATGATTGGCTAGATAATGGCTATGAATGGAAAGACGACGTATTAACAGTACCCATGACAAGGGACTAATTGCCGAGAGCCGTGTGAGGTGAAAGTCTCACGCACGGTTCGGACTGGGAGGAGAGGTAGGCGACTACCTTTTCGACCCCTAATGATCCCACCGATAAAAATGATTATGGGACAAAACATACTTGGTTAGGTCGTTATCGTCATGAAGCAGTGGCCTTTCGCGCCGAAACAGGGAAAAAGTTGGCCGTTTATTCAGGATGCGATCGCCGAGGGGGTCATGTTTATAAGTTTGTCTCAGATAAGACCATTGTTGATCCTCAAGATAAAAAGAACTCCTGTTGTATGGAGTCAGGAATGTTATATGGTGCGGTGTTTAACGCTGACGGAACGGGAAAATGGGTTTCTTTAAGTCCTGAAACCCCGATCAATCCTGTATTACCGTCCAGGGTTCAAGGGGGTTTAGTGACCTTACCTAACAGCGATCGCCGTGCCGGGAGAATGATGAAAGTGAGAGATGATCAACAGATGATAACTTTTAAGCAACAGTTTAAAACCTTGGGGGATCTCTATGTGGGAACTTTTAAGGAAAAACAAGGGGCCATATTAATCGATGCTCATTTTGCAGCGAATGCAGCCGGAATTACCTGTACAGCGCGTCCAGAAGACACGGAAATAGGTAAGGATGGTGTTTTATATATCACCTTTACTTCGGGGACTCCTGGAGGGGATGGTGGTGCGGATAAGGGGGTATTTCGTGGACCGAATGGGGAGATGAATTATGAATATGGTTGGATCATGAAGATTAGAGAAGATCACAACGATCCTGCGGCCATGAGTTTTCGTTGGGATATTTCAGCGACAGGAGGAGAACCTGCATTAGGAGGGATGGGATTTTCTAACCCTGATAACCTGATGTTTGATCATAAGGGAGACCTATGGATGGTCACAGATATGTCCACCAGTGGTCATAATAAGGAAGTTAAGCAGCGTGTTAAAGATGGGGAACCGGTTAGCACTAAAAGTCTTGTCGGGATATTTGGTAACAACACCTTATGGTATTTACCCCTTCAAGGAGAAAATCAAGGGATGGCCTTTCCTTTTGCCATCGGCCCGATGGAAGTGGAGATGACTGGACCTTGGTTGAGTGAGGATCAACAAACCCTATTTTTAGCGGTACAACATCCAGGGGAAAGGTATGGAACTCGTCAAAATATGGCCAGTGAAAAGCGTGAGTTCTCTGTGTTGACCACATCAGGGAAACCGTTTATGCAAACCCGAACGGTTCCTTTAGGTTCCAACTGGCCCAGTAAAGAATTAAATACTCCTCCTCGTCCCGCAGTGATTGCCATTAGACGGGTTTAGTGGATATCGTGGGAGTTAACATAGAACAACCTATCCATGTAGATGGATAGGTTGTTCTGACAACATTAAAATCAAACATAATTATCTTATGTCTAGCGTTAGTTTATTATCTGCTCATTCTTACGATCTCCCTTTACTAAAAGCTTCCCTCGAACAACTTTTAGAACCGTTAGGGGGTATCAAAACCATTGTTAAACCAGGCCAAAGAGTCCTCTTAAAACCGAACTTATTAACGGGAAGTCGTCCCACGAAAGAATGTGTCACCCGTCCGGAAATGGTCTATTGTGTTGCTCAGTTGGTCAAAGAAACTGGAGGAGAACCGTTTTTAGGGGATAGTCCTGCCTTTGGAACTGCGCGGGGTGTTGCCTTAGCCAATGGTTATGGCTCTATGATAGATGAATTAGGCTTAGAGGTGGTAGAATTTCACGGTCAACGCTACAGTCCTCAGAGTGAGCATTTTGAAACTCTGCGTTTATCTAAAGAAGCGATGAATGCAGATGTGGTTATTAATCTTCCTAAAGTTAAATCCCATGTACAATTAACTTTGACTTTGGGTGTCAAAAATCTTTTTGGTTGTGTTCCTGGTAAAATGAAGGCTTGGTGGCACATGGAAGCAGGAAAAGATGCTAACCGTTTCGGGGAAATGTTGGTGGAAACCGCTAAAGCGATTGCACCAAATTTAACCATTATTGATGGTATTATCGGTCATGAAGGCAATGGCCCCAGTAATGGAGAACCGAGAGAATTAGGGATTTTAGGAGCTTCTAGAGATGTTTTCGCCTTAGATCGGGCTATGATTGAAGTATTAAGGGTATCTCCTGAATTAATTCCGACTTTTGTTGCTCAACGACGCTTAGGATTAACCAGTCATTTATCAGATATTAGCTTTCCTTTATGTCATCCTCATGACTTACAAGTGGATGATTGGTTATTACCTGATAAAACTATGCCGATTGATTTTGGACTACCGAGAGTGATTCGTTCTACGTTTAAACATTTATATACTCGTTTAGTTCGAGAACCTTTAAAGATTTCTTAAATAATGGATAATTTATAATGGATAATTTATAATGGATAATTTATAATGGATAATTACTTCTCACTATCAATTATCAATTGTCCATTATTAATAAGGAAGTAATATTATGTTTCAACAATCAGATATTTTAACCAATCGTTATCAACTCAAGCAACGACTAGGTAACACTGCTAAGGGTCATCAAACATGGTTAGCAACTGATTTAGAAAAAGCAGAAGAGGTAATTGTATTTTCAAGCAATGTTATGGTTTAAACTTTGGGAATAGAATTCAAAAGTTATTAACTAAAAACATCTGAAATATTTTTATTGCACGAAAACATACACAATATAAACTTAAATTCAAAGATTATGTAAGTTATCGTGGTATAAGAACTCTTCGGGTAAACTGAGAAGAAGATCAAGCAGTTTGGTTACTGAAAGAAATTAAAGATTGGTTGAATCTACATACTAAATAAATTACTAATTGATAGTTGATACAAAAATCTTTCATGAGGTCATAAAAATTATGTTTAAACAAACAGATATTTTAAGCAATAATTATCAACTTAAACAACGACTAGGTAATACTGCCAAAGGTCATCAAACTTGGTTCGCAACTGATTTAGAAACATCAGAAGATGTGACAGTTAAACTATTAGCTTTTAGTCCAGAAATGGAGTGGAGTGAGTTCAAATTATTTGAAAGAGAAGCGGAAGTTTTGCAAAGCTTAACTCATCCCAGAATTCCTTGTTATCGAGACTATTTTGAGATTGATAAAAAAGAGGGTAATGGAATTCCTTGGTTTGCTTTGGTACAAGATTATATTCCAGGATCTTCTTTACAAGAGTTGTTAGATAATCATCAAAAATTTAGTGAACAGAAAGTGCGAAAAATAGCTATAGATGTCTTACAAATCTTGAAATATTTACATGAATTAAATCCTCCTGTTTTACATCGAGATATTAAACCCAGCAACCTTATTTTAGGAGAAGATAATAATATTTATTTGATTGATTTTGGTGCAGTACAAGCAAAAGCTGGTGTGACTGGCGTAACATTTACAGTAGTGGGAACTAGTGGTTATTCTCCTTTAGAACAATTTTGGGGTAAAACAGTTCCTTCCTCTGATGTATATGCGTTAGGTGCCACATTAATTCATTTATTAACAGGGATTTCTCCTAGTGAATTACCCCATGAGAATTATAAAATTAAATTTGCTGATAAAGTTAAGATAAAACCTAGTTTTTTACAGTGGATTGAAACAGTAACAGATATAGATATTAGTCATAGATTTAAAGAGACAAAAGAAGCTTTAGAGGTTTTAAAGTCAGGTCAATTCATAAAAAAGAAACAAGCTTCATTACCTGCTAAATTTTTTAAACCTGAAAAAACAGAAATAAAAATTATTAAAACCAGTCATTTTTTAAAAATTTCTATCCCTAGAAAACCCTTGAGTAGAAAGGCTTGGAAATTAATTTTTAAAGAATTAGTAGATGGACTAGGGATTATTCCTTTAGGAATAATTTTCCTATTTTTATGCATAATTTTTATTTTGTATTTTCTCAATTTTCTCAAAGCATCTTCAGTTCTTATTGGGTTTATTTTTATTTGTTCAGTCATCTTTTTTCTAATATTTTTGATGATTTTTTTGTTAGTTTTAGCTCAAGTTTTGTTGGCAACTGCCTCAAAATTTTTAGTTAAAGAATATTCTTTAGTCATAGAAGATGAATATTGTATCTTGAAGAAACTTTGTTGGAAAGGATTAGGAAATCAGGTTAACAAGTTTTTTTTAAAGGAGCTTTCAAGTATTTTTATTAATCGACAAGATGGTAACTATAAGTTAAAACTAAGAACCTCTCAAAAAGTCCATTCTTTAGCAGCAGAATTACAAGAAGATGAAGCAGTTTGGTTAGTACAAGAAATTGAAGATTGGTTGAATATTAATTGCCGATAAATGACTCATTTATCTCTAGAAAATTGGTATTATTTATATGGGGTATGGATAGTCAAACCTAGTAGCAGTTTAGCCCAATTAACAACCTTATATGTTATAGAAAGATGAACAAACTAGAATTATTTTATCTTGTCCAACTTTTAACATACATTCCAGAATTTAGCCTAAGAAACGTGAGTTCGGGGTTCGGAGTTGGAACATTTTTAACGAAAGAATCAGGGTTTGGAGTTAACGATGTGACTCTTAAACCATCGATTTTATGTTCTGTCGAACTCACGTTAAGAAAAGGAGAAGAAGGAGCAATAATAGATGACTATGAAAATGGAGTATTTAAAATTGAATTTACCGATAAAAAAGGAGAAACTACTGCTCTTTGTTCCATCCCTCAAGATCAATTTACTGTTGTCTGGAGTGCTAAAACTGAGCAATGGTTAACCCCTATTCTTCCTATTAAATAATTAATAATAGTATGGGTCAACGGTTTTTGAACCATACTATTATAATCAGCTTAAACAACCGCTAAATTGGTGAGATTACTAGAATAACTACCAATTTCGATAATGCTATCATCTGTAGCCGAGAAACCTAACTTTTAAACAACAAAGCTTCTTTAGGATGAAGCTCTATTCTCTAGGTTTAGCTATCTATACGCGCTAGTTATAATGACAAATTAGTTACAACTGAAAGTTGCATTTTCGATTACGCCTTTATTTGGTCGCATCGTACCAAAATTTCTGTCTACTGGTCTAAAAGCGAGTCCATTGATGTCTGAAGGCGCATCTGATAAATCGATAGTTACATCATAACTGAAGGTTGAATCAACAGCGACAGAACCTGATGGTGCGGAATTGAATGTATATTTTGGTACATATACACCTTGATCAACAGTTGGTGGTATTCCCCATAACTGCAAAGTTTGTTCAGGAGAACTGTTAAAAAACATTTCTTTGTCACCTTTATTACGGGCAACTACCTTTAGTGAGATTTTTTTAGTATTTGAAAAACCAGGATCGCTTTCATACCAATAGGACTTGGCTACGAAATTTTGAGGACATGGTTTTTCATAAACAACTCCAGATTTCGGTAGGCTTTGACAAGCAATTCCGTCCTTATTACCATCAAGCCGAAACGGATCACCTGAAAAGGCGTCCAAAACCAGTTGAGCTTCTTCCTGACTGGCAAAATCAGAACAATTACAATCTGAGGCAATACAATCAGGAAGGGATTGATCGGATGCAATGGCAGTGGTAGGCTGAATAATAATTGAAACGACTAAGATAACAGACAGTAAAAATATCTGAATAGTTCTCATTAATGCTTTTTGCATGATATTTTCCTTTGTTCAAAGTTGTTTTACGCAATTATTATACTATGAACTTTAGCTTTTTTTCGACAGGAAATTTCGCTAAAGATTATCAGAATAATTTATGATAATTGCTATCAAAAACTGCATTGGATAGATCAGAAAAATTTAGGGGTCAACAACCGTTGACCCCTAGAAATATTATAATTAAAGGCAATTAGACTAGGAACTGGAAACAGGTAGAGCAAGTCCCTCAGCTTGTTGTCTGAACTCTTCAACTGCATCACTATAATCAATGGGTAACACCCCAACAACGTTATCATGGGGACGGGGAATAATTACCCAAGTCTCTAAGGTTGCTCCTTCTGTGCGTTCAATAGCTTCAATCCCTGCGGCCATAGCGGTTTTAACTTCGGAAATATCACCCCGAATATTGAGAGTAAAACGCGCACTTCCGGCTCTAATATAACCCACAATGGTAATTCTCCCTGCTTTAACCATCGCATCAGCAGCAGCTAAAATTCCTGGAAAACCTTTTGATTCAATCGAGCCAACGGCTTTGTTGTTGGGCATAATTAGTCTCCTAAATTATAAATTAATGGCTTTGTTAACAATAGGATTAATTCTATGGTGAAAAGGTGCAATTACTTCATCAAACGCGGAATTGTTCCACTTCTTCTGTGTAGTCTAAGGGGAGAACCGTCAGCAAGTTTTCTGGTGGGTTAGGAACAATGTAATGACTGGCTATCTTACCATTATAGGAAGCAACCGCCGCTTCTTTTCCCGCTTCCATCGATCTGTTAACCTCAGAAACCGGTCCGCGAATGGCCACTAAAAATTCCCCGCGTTCTGCCTTATCAAAATAGACAATTGTCACCCTTCCCCCTTTGACCATAGCATCTGCAGCAGCTAAAACAGCAGGAAATCCGACAGTTTGAATAACACCAACGGCTTGAGGCATAATGACACTTTTAGGGAAAGCATTGTTTTTCTAGCCTACTCATCATATCACGATGGGGATCGCCTTTTATGATTAATAATGAACAACACGAAAGCCAATATCATAAAGACAGGCTAACGCATCCATTTTGCCCCGATAAGCGGAACGACACTTATGGGGAGAACAGTTCCATGATCCTCCCCGAATGACTCTTCTGATCTCGTCGCTATGGGTAATCCAAGCTTGACCATCATCGGGACAACCGACATAATTATCATGCCAAAGATCCTCACACCATTCTCGGACATTGCCATACATATCATAGAGTCCAAAACTGTTGGCAACTCCAAAATGTCCTACAGGAGTCGTTTCCCGTCGATCTTCTCCTAGAGGTCCTTCACCATAAGATCCTTTGCTACAAATTTTCCCTTGATATTCCCAGTCACACCCGGAATAATTGGCCAATTCTGTGGTGATGGTTTCCCCAAAATGAAAAGGGGTGTTAGTATGGGAGCGACAGGCATATTCCCATTGTGCCTCACTGGGTAAATAATAGGAACGTTTACTATGTTGAGATAGTCTGGCACAGAATTCTACAGCATCATACCAAGAAACCTGTTCAACAGGATGATCAGGGTTAATAAAACTAGCTGGTTCAGGATCGAGAGATTGCTTGACACTGGGTAGTTTGGCTACAGCTTTCCATTGTTGTTGAGTAATGGGATATTTACTCATCCAGAAGGGTTTGAGGAGAACTAAATGCTGTGGGGTTTGGGAAGACAAACATCCTTCTTCTGTCTTCAAAGAACCCATATAAAAGGTTCCCCCAGGAATAGCTACCATGTCTAGGGTAAACCCTTGTTCTAATTTTTCCAGGAAATATAGGCTTTTTTTAGGTTCCCGTTGAATAATTTTGCCTTGGGGGTTGACGGTGACAACCTCGAATTCATAAGAGGATAGTTGAGTTGTCATGAAAATTATATAATTAGGGAGTTTAACTAAAAGATTTTTAATCTGTTCTCAGTTTCAACATAGAATACCATAGTTATGTCTTGATTGTGTTGCAAATCATTTAACTTACTTGTACGATTGTTTTTTCAAGTTAATAAAACTCCTTAATATCATCATAATATTTTTTTGTCTAATTCTGTAATAAAAGTTTATATTTTGCTGTTATTTTTTCAGGATAAAATAACGAAAGTAATAAGAGAGAAGTCCATTATTATTTTAATCTAATTAGGAAAAATTATGATGACAACTGAACCAACTAAAGTCGGTATTTTAGTCGTTCATGGTATCGGTGAACAAAAGAAGTTTGAAACAGTTGAAGAAATTGCTAGAGATATGGCCACCGCTTTAAAAGCAAATGAAAACCTCAGGGTTAGAATTATAGTTAATACACAGAATACAGGAGTTTATGCAGCGATTCAACAAACCTGGGAAGCTGATGATCAAGCACCGATTATTATTGAAGTTGAAGATGAAAATGATCAGGTAACAGAGTTAAGCTTTAGTGAAGTTTGGTGGGCTGATTTAGAAGATCCTGAGACTTTAGAAAATCAATTCAGTTTTTGGTTTTGGGGATTATCTTTATGGTCAAGAAAACAATTTGTTGGTCCTAACCTGGGAACAAGCGATCGGGTTAAAGCACCCTATAAGATCAATAAAAAAACCTCGAAAGAAGAAAATCCTCAAATAGATTGGTGGGTTCGAGTACAATTTTTTTGTGTGTCTTTAGTAATTTTATTGGTTTTGCTTGTCCTTTCATTTTTAAGTATTATTTTTCGTAAACTACTAGGATTTAATAGTTTACGTCCTGATATTTTAGTTCAATATTTAGGAGATATAAAATTTTATCAACAAGGGGAAAAAAAAGGAAAAGGACCTTTAGTTGATTTGGGTCAAAGACCTCGTATTTCCATTCGACGACGGATGATTAAAGGGTTAGTTGAAATGAGTTTAAGAAACTATGATCGTTGGTATGTTTTATCTCATAGTTTAGGAACCGTTGTCGCTTTTAATGGGTTAATGGAACCAGAGGAAGCGTTACCCAATTATTTGAATGAGGAATTATGGGATAAATGGAATAATTCTTATTATGAATATAAAGGAGGACAAAAAAAACTTATCGTTGGGAAAAAAGCACCTGAAAATAAAGAAAATAAAAATATTATCCTTCGTAAAAAAGCCACTAAAGATAAAGAGTTGACCCCTGAACAAGAAAAAAATATGCGTCCTTCTCGTCCTGCTTGGTTAAATAAAGATGATATTATTGACCGTTCAGAATTGTTTGAAAAGCTTCAAGGATTTGTTACTTATGGATCTCCTTTAAGTAAGTTTGGTGTAGTTTGGCCTGGGATTGTTCCTATTAATAAAGATAACACTGTCTTTAATGATAAATTTGAATGGTTAAATGTATATGATCCCACTGATCCAGTAGCTGGAAATAGTACATTATTTAACTTTAAAACTCAGGGAAATAAAGAACAACCTCAAGAAATTGCTTACAAAGCAGAGTGGATTCATTTACTAAGTCATGTTAAATATTTGACGTTTAATCCCTGTCGTAAAAACCCTTTAATTAAGCAATTAGCTGACTGGATATTAGAGTTAGAGGGAAATTCTTTTCAAACAGGAACCCCATCTTTAGGATGGCCACAGGCCATTGTCATCAAAGTTTATAAAATAATTCGTGACTTAATATGGATAGTTGTTGCCGTTTTTCTTTCTTGGATTTTAGGTTTCTTCGTCCGTTTTGCTTTACCTGAGTCTATAGAAGCGAAGTTAAGAAATATTCCTTATCTAGATTTGGCTAATCCTTTAACCTACATTGTATTAGGAATTATTATTGTCTTTATTGTAGGCGTTATTATGCGAGGATTAAAGTTGAACACTTCTAATTAGTAGTCTGTAGGGTGGGCAAAATCAAAAAATAGATAATTGAGGTAATGATTCATTAATATTGCCCACTATCAAGTCTGAAAGTTTTGATGCTGAGGATTAATTAGGGGATTCGTTAAATTAATAATTTTGCTAATTCACAAAATCCATCAATTTCTGATAAATTTGTTATATACATAGGTTTATCTTTTAATCTTTCTGTATAGTTAAGGATATTATGAACCCCAACAGAAATAGGAAATAAATTTTGATTAAATAAAGGTTCATCATTGGGACTATCCCCTACGGTAATAATTTCTTCCCAAGATAAATTTTTAAAGTAGTTTTCTTTAAAAGTGATTAATCCTTTTGCTTTATTCTGTTCTAAGGGTTTAAGATGTCCTTGAATATGACTATAGGTAAATCCCCAGTTATTTTGATAACAAATTTTTTCTATTTCTAATAATATTTTTTGCGTTAATTCATGACAATCAAATGTCCAGTCTGTAAGTCTAAATTGATTATCGCTAGAGGTATTTAATAAAGGGAATTGAGACTTTAAATACTCAAAGTTACTTTGTAATATTTGACGGTGTTTGATGACATCGTCAATCGCTGTTAATGGTATTATTTGCTGATTATCTTTTAAAGAATAAACCCCTCCATTTTCAGCAATAATACTCCAAACAGGTAAATAATTAATAATTCCTTGACACCATCCTGCTGATCTTCCAGTAATAAGAATGACTCGAATATTATGTTTTTGTAATTGTTCTAAAATTGATAATAATTGACTGCTAAATTCACCGTTTCGAGTTAAGGTCCCATCAATATCAGTGGCAATTATTTTGATATTTTTAAATGGCTTGATTGCTGATTTATCGGTTATTTTGATTAAAGACATTTTGAGAGTAAAAACTGATTTACTTAAGACTTTAACATAAGAATCTTACTGATTACAACCTAGAAGATTGTGTTACTCTATTGATAATTCTTCTCTCACTTTCATTAATAGTTCTCCTAAACGATTTTTTCCTGTATGTTGTTTCCCAATTCCCCAATAATAATCATAAGGAGAATTTTCGTAAAGATGTCTCTTCTCCGTCGCTAATAATAGGTTTTTCATTTTAGGATGACTAAACTTTTTTCTTAACGCATATAACATAACTTCTTCTTTGAAGCTTTCCCAATCTTTTCTCAAAGGTATTTGTCTTGTTTGACCTAATTTTTTAGCTTTTCCTGGTGTTTCAGAAAGACGGATCTTTTCTCTATATTCTCGATATTTTTCATCAGGAAATTTCATCGCTTGAAAATAATGTTCTACTGTTGACCAATATAATCCATCCTCATCAACAAAACCAAATGAATAAAAATTAGATAATTCATACCATTGGTTAGTTTTGCTAAAAAAATATATAGGTTGACTCATGATTGACTACTCTTTATTATTATGATGTAAAAAATATAAGAGATTACATATTGAACATGGTAGGTTACGGTGCAGATAAAAAGTTATCATGTTTTCATTAAAATTAACCCTAAACCTAACCCACCCTACTAGACTGTTTCATCTTTTACAGGGAGTAAGCAAGATGCTCACATTCCTATTCCCTCATTTTAGCTGAAACAGTCCACTACACTCTTAATTAGTGAGTATTAAACAGCCCCATGATACTAGCAAAATAAATAAAATTAGGATAATTAAAATACTACTTAACTTAAAATATTGATTCTTAATTATTTCTTGCAAATTTTCTACTTTCCCAAGCGATAAGATTCTGCTTTAACTAATAATGATTTAGCAAATTCCATGGCATCTTCTGAAGAATGTCCTCCTGTTAATTGTGCTAATTCTTCTCTTCTTGTTTGTATATTGTCTAACGGTTTAACTCTGACAACGGTTCGTAATTCAGGTAAACTTAATTGTCCATTTTCTTCATTTTCTAGCTTTGATACTTCTTCAACAATTTGTTTTTCTACACGGAAATGATTTTCCGCCATTGCTGCAACTAAAGGTTGATGAGTGACACATAAAACTTGATACGTTTTGCTTAAACTGTGTAACTTTTCTGCGATCGCTTGGGCAACTTTTCCTGATACTCCTGCATCGATTTCGTCAAAAATCAAGGTTCCTGAACATTTTTCTGTCTTAGCAAAACAAGCTTTTAAAGCTAATAAAAAACGACTCATTTCTCCCCCCGAAGCAGTACGGGATAAGGGTTGTATTTTTTCTCCTGGGTTGGGACTAAAATAAAAAACCACTTGATCACTGCCATTAATACTAGGGGAACAAGGACTAATTTGACAAACAAAGACCACTTTATCCATAGCCAAGGGTTTTAATTCTCTAACTAATTGTTTTTCTAATTTACTGGCTGCTTTTTGTCTTAATAAGGTTAAATATTCACAGGTTTTAACTAATTTTTCTTGGGCAATATGATACTCTTTTTCTAAAGTTTCGATAGACTGTTCACTGTCGTTTAATTGCTCTAATTCTGCGGTTAATTGCTGATATAAATTAATAGCATCGGATAAACTAGGACCATATTTGCGACAAATACGCTTAATTAAGTTAATTCTCTCTTCTATCTCCGTTAATCGCTCAGGATCAGCCTCTAACCTGTCCCCATAGCCATTTATCTCTTTTCCTGCCTCCACTACCTGGGTTAAAGCTGATTGTACCATTTCCAATAAAGGCGCAATTTCGCTATCATATTCAACCATATTTGTCAAGAGTATTTCTGCTTCTCCCAGACGATCTGCGATCGCTGGTTCACCACTATCATTTTGATAGAGGAGTTCATAGGTCTGATAACTTAGTTTTTGTAACTCTACAACATGGGAGAGGCGATCCCGTTCTTGTTGGAGATGTTCTAGTTCATCAGGATCGGTTAGTTGGGCTTCTTCTAGTTCTTTTAACTGATATTCAAGTAAATCAAGGCGTTGCAGTCGTTCTTGTTCTGATTTTTTCCGTTTTTCTAAAATTTTCTCTGCTTTTTTCCAATCTCCGTAAGCCGATTCCACCAATTTTTTTTGTTTAACAATACCATTCGCTCCATAGAGGTCTAATAACTCTCGTTGACGGGTTGCATCCATCAATTGCACTGTTTGCCCTTGTGCAGTGATTTCTACCAGAAGAGTACGAAACTGTGCCATTAATTGTAAGTTGACCAGAACGCCATTAATTCGAGAACGGGAGCGCACGGTTCCCCCCGATAAGGACAACTCTCGTAAACATACGACTGTTCCATCATCCAAGGGATCCATTTCTTGCTGCGCTAACCAATCTAATACCCTTTGATTCCCCTCAAATGTCGCCTCTAAGGAAGCGTGTTGGGTTCCTTGACGGATGAGACGGTTATTAACTTTCCCTCCTAAAACCACGTCGATCGCATCGAGTATGATGGATTTTCCGGCCCCTGTTTCCCCGGTTAACACATTCAACCCTTGACCAAACTGGAGGGTTAAGCGATCGACCAACGCAAAGTTTTTAATCTGCAATAAAGAAAGCATGAAGGTGGGGTCTAACAACCAGTATATGTTTATTCCTTGATCTTAAGCAATTTCCAGAAAACTGCAACTTATGAATTAAGAATTTAGAATTAAGAATGTAGAATTTTTATGTTTCTTCATGCTAAATTCTATATTTTTAGGGACATTCATTACTTGTCCAATCAGTACCTGAATCACCTCGATAACAAGATTGTTGACGGCCTGCTTGGGTCAAACCCCATTTACCGATAGATTGGTCAAATTCAAATTTTAGTTGGTAACGTATCCCTCGAACTGAGTCATCGGGTAGATTTAATTGAGTGAACATTACTGTCTGATTAAACCCTTCTTTTTGCAAGACCTTCACTTCTTGGGAAAAGTCACCTTCTACGGGTTCTTTTGTGCCAAATAGTGCTAATGTTATTGCTTCGGGGTCACTCCCTGTTAATTCTCCATCAATCTCAGTTAACTCGACGGATTTATAAGTATCTTCTGTCAAATCAACGGCTTTTTGGCTACATCCTCCTAATAATAAGTTTAAGTACAAAGCCAAGCCTAAAATTGTTAACTTTTTGGTTTTAGTGGTCATTTTTCTAGTATTTTTCTAAATTCTAAATTCTAAATATCTTCCTCATCATCTCCATCAAAATTTTCCTCGAATAAATTTTCTCCTATTTTTAAATTTTTTTTCGATACTTTAAGGTTTTTCCAAAGTTCTTTGATTTTAGCATAAGCTTGTTCTGGTTTAATTTTACCAGCCGTTTCTAAGTTACAAATATAGCTAATTGCTTGAGCAAATTCTTGTAAATTAGCATTGAAAACAACATTTTCTGGCTTAACTTCCCCACGATAAGGATAACGGGGATATAAAAAACGGTCTTTATCGTCATTAGATGCCATAATAGCTAAGATGCCAATTTAATCATTGAATATCTTGGATGATTTGTTGTCCGACAGGAGAAGTAGTGTAGCCCAAAAAAGCTTTAACTTGTTCTGAGGGGGGATTTTTGTAAACATAAAATAGTTGGCGTTTATAAGGATAGTTGGTCGCTTCAGGGGTTAAGCCATCAATGGCAACAACACGGACTGTTTGTTGTTCAGCCACTTGACTATAGGTAGCATAACTAATTCCGTTAGTTCCTAACTTTTGTAAGATGGGAGTGGTGGCATCTCTGTCCATTGTAATAATATTGGAGGTCTCTGCAAATGTTTCCCCATTTAAGGCTAACTCCATAAAGATTTTACGAGTTCCACTCACTTTAGGGCGATTAATCACTAATATGCTTTCTGGCGATCTTCCTAACTCGGACCAATTATTAATTTTACCTTGAAAAATTTTTTTGACTTCCGCTTGGGTAAGACTTTTGCGAAACCCATTATTAAAGCCGATTATCACTGCGATCGCATCTTGCGTGATAGGAATAGCCACTAACCCCTGTTGTTGTTCTTGGGGGGTTAAGGGGCGAGAGATAGCAGCAATGTCAATCTTCCCTTCTAATAAAGCATTAATACCGTTTGTGGACCCTTGAGCATTGGTTAATACCTTTGCCCCCTGAAACGTCTTTTCAAAACCGTTTTTGAGTGCCTGATTGACCAACACCATACTGGTTGACCCATCAATGATTATTGTAGTTCCTTGGGGAACTGTGTTGGGAAAGGTAAAGACCGTAACGGAGGAAGGAGAGGGGGGTGGTGGTAAGGATTGGTTAGAACTTAGAGGTTGATTATTAGGGGAAGGAGAAGGGATAACACCTTTGAGACTTGCTCGATTAAACCACCAATATCCTGCCCCTAAAATGCCAACAGTAATGAGAAGAGAAAGAACAGTAATCAAAGTATCTTTTTTGACAGTCATAACATAAACCGTAAGTAAGATTATTTAGGTTTTTTATTAGATAAGTCGAAGGTTGTTCTTGAGGGGAGCATCAAAAGAGACGATGAAGATAATCTCTAAAATGCTCTGCTTTTAATCTGTTTTTAACCAGGTATTTGATCATCTTTTGCTACTATGGAAATTTTTTATTCAAGATTGCGAGGTAATTATAACACAAAAAATGTAGTTAGGTTAGTTGCATAAGATATTCAGATAATTTTCTCTGTTTAAACAATTTGTTAACAAAGATTGTGGTCAGAAGATAAATAAGACTATAATGTTTTTTTGGACATATTTCTACTAATTATTTGAATGATTTATCCCCAAGCATTTCTCTCTGAAGTACAACAACAAAGACAGGAATTTCCTGGACTTATCAACAAAGTATACTTTAATTTTGGTGGTCAGGGGACTTTACCCCGTTCAGGGTTAGAAGCCATTATTGATGCTCATAATTTTTTGCAACAGCAAGGACCTTTTTCCTTAAAAGTTAATGATTATATTACCAATAAAACAGAATTACTACGAGAAGAGATTGCTCAAGAATTAGGGGTTAAATCTTCTACCATTACCTTGACTGAAAATGTTACTGCTGGATGTAATATTGCCCTTTGGGGAATCGATTGGCAACCTAATGATCGCATTTTAATGACTGATTGTGAACACTATGGAATCATTTCCATTGTTCAAGAAATTGCGCAACGCTTTCATCTAGAAATTGATATTTGTCCCCTGTTAAATACCCTAAATGAAGGTGATCCAATTAAAGTGATTGAAACTTATCTCAAACCTCAAACCAGATTAGTGATTGTCAGTCATTTATTATGGAACACAGGACAGGTTGTACCCTTAAAAGAAATTAGTGATCTCTGTCATCATTATCCTCACAGCGATCGCCCTATTTTACTGTTATCTGATGCAGCACAATCGGCGGGTTCTCTCCCTTTAAATTTAACAGAAATTGGTGTAGATTTTTATGCCTTTACTGGACATAAATGGTTCTGTGGACCAGCAGGAGTGGGAGGACTTTATATCCGTCCTGAAATTTTTGAATCCGTTAACCCTACTTTTATTGGTTGGAGAGGTATTAATATTGATGATCAAGGTAATCCTATTGATTTTAAAGCAGATGGACGAAAGTTTGAAATTGCCACATCTGCTTATCCTCAATATGAAGGGTTAAGGGCTGCACTCGCTGTTCATAATAGTTGGGCAAATGCCGAACAACGTTATCAACAAATTTGTCATTTAAGTGAATATTTATGGCAAGGTTTATCCGATATTCCTACCATTAATTGTTTAAAAAAATCCCCACCAAAAGCGGGATTAGTTTCTTTTACAGTAGATAGCCGTATGGGTCATGCAAAAATAGTTCAACAGTTAGAAAACCAAGGTTTTTTACTGAGAACACTTCGTGATCCTAACTGTATTCGTGCCTGTGTTCATTATTTTACTTTGCCTGATGAAATTGAACAGTTAATTAAAACCATTTCTGCCCTAGTTTCCTAATCAAAGTAACACCAATACTTAAGCTTAGATTAGAGTAGGGTGGGTTAGACGGTTATAATTAGGGAGTTAACAAAAATATCATAATCCGTCGTAACCCACCATTTTAATTAGAAGTCTATCTGATGACAAATCCTGTTTTTATACACCCTTTTGTAGAGGCGTTTCATGAAACATCTGTACAGTAGTATCAGGTTGACAACCAAGAAGGTTATGTTACTTTTGTGGGGAAAAAGAACAATTATCGTTTTCATGACAACCAAAAGGATAGGGAGACTGATAGGTTTTTTCTCGTTTACCAAACCAATTATAACGATTATCTCTTACTTGTTCATAGGTTTTGTCTCCTAACCATTTCATTCTTGGTAAACTACGATAAGCTGTAATAAAAGCTTGTCCTAAAGGTAATAAATTGACAATTTCTTCTGCTGCTGCACTTCCTTGCCAACGGTTTTTTGTATTATTACCATCGATTAAAATCATTCCCATTTCACAGTCTTCTGGAGTAATGCTAAACTGTTTCAATGTAGCTTGATCTTGCATGGGAATATAGTTAAATAGGTTCCCTTGATCAAAGTTAGCTAAAAGTTGGGTAAAAGTAGCACAAAGATTACAGTTTCCATCGTAAATAATATGATAATTCATGATGTTAATGTTTTTTTGATAAAGGGTTACTATTTATGAGACGTGATAGGGTTTATATTGAAATTATCAATACTGTAACACAAGGATACTGGTTGTGACATGATATGACAGGTTCGGTGGAACCGAGTAAACTTATTCATCAAACTAGACAGAATTATTTGATAGATAACAAAAAAGTCGATTATCACAGTATAGTAAGGGAATAGTGCTATTGCTTTTTTAGAGGAACTTTATGGATATCCTGACAGAAGGAGGTGGACTACTCCAACAACGAGATTATACTCTCATCATTGATAAAAGCGAGAAAATGTCCATAGCCTCAACCTTGAGCCAAAAAACAGTATGGTCTATTATAAAAGACACGACTATAGCCATAGCTGATGAATGTGAAAAGTTTGATTTTGATGGACTGACTTTTTATCTATATGCAGATGATTTTCAACGTTATAATGGTCTATCCAAAGAGGAGATTGAGAAAATTTTGAGCCAAACAGAACTTTCAGGAGTTGCTCAATTATTTGAAGTTCTTAATGATGCTCTAAATCAATATTTTTCTCGACGTTCTCTGGGGTATTCAAAACCTCAAGGAGAAACTTTTATTGTGATTACTGCCAGTTATCCTGTAGATGAAAAAAAAGTAGAACAAATAATTATTGAAGCCTCTAAACAAATGAATTTTGAAGAGGAACTGGGCATTTCTTTTATTCAAATAGGAGCAGATCCTGAGTTGGGTAAATTTCTCCAAAAGTTAGACGATGACTTAGTATCAATGGGGGCTAAATTTGATATTTGTGATACAATTACTATTGAAAAAATTGATAGGAGTCTCTTAGCGTCGGTGTTATTGAATGCTCTAATTGATTAATTAAGAGACAACAGAGATATAGCAGTTCTTGCGTCTTGTGAGGTACAAAGTTTTCGAGTTTTAGGAATCAGGAGTTAGGAGTGAGAATTTGAATTTAAGTGTACCTCATCAGTTCGAGAAACTCTATAGTTAGGCAAAGAAACTAAGCATGATTGCCCAACTTTTAACCTTAGATTTACTGTTCATTAATTGCCTATGAATAATGAATAATTACCTCTGATTAAAACCGAGAGAATTTAAGAATAATGTCGCTTTTCAGTAGCAATTAATTTGGCAGCTAAAATACCACCTAAAAACCCAAATAAGTGACCTTGCCAGGAAATTCCGGGTCCTGAAGGTAAGACACCAAATACCAGTCCACCATAGAGAAATGCGACGATAACCGAGAGAAAAATTGAAATAAAATTGCGCTGAAAATAGCCCCTTAATAACAAAAATCCTAAGTAACCAAAAATTAGAATACTCGCCCCAATATGAATAGAAGTCGGTGCTGCAAATAGCCAAACCCCTAACCCTCCTACTATCATTGTCAGTAAGGTAACAATCCAAAAATCACTGGTTTCTTGGAACATTACTAACCATCCTAAAACGAAAAAAGGGATGGTATTACTAATTAAATGAGGTAAGTCTCCATGTAAAAATGGGGCAAATAAAATCCCTCGTAAACCGATTAAACTTTGGGGTTGAATCCCAAATCGATCTAACTGCCCTTTATAAACAAAAATATCGAGTAATTCAATAATCCAAAAAAGACTAACAAAGCTACCTAAAATAGTGAGTTGGGTTTTCAGGTGACGAGAAATATTATTCTTAGGAAATTTACTCATAACTTTTATAGTAAAATGGCTACAATAACAATCATAACGATTGACTTGACTTTTGTTTGACATCCTCACCGCCCTACAAAGAAACGGTGATTCCAAAGATCTCTCTTTGGGTTTCCTCTTTCTTCGAGTCGGCTTACTTGAAGGAATTGCTTCTCTCAAACAGAGGTCGTTCTATCGGGAGGCGTAAGTTCGGAGTGTGTCCCACAGTACGCAGTCCAATTTCTAGAATGTTTCGAGCAGCATTTTCGTCCCTATCAGCAACATATCCACGGCGGAGGACATCTATGAGTTCTAGTTGATAAAGACTTAACAACTTTCTGCCCACAGTTTGAGCAGTTTTGAGACGTATTATGGGGAGGAACCGCTACAGTGGCAACGCCATAAACCCTCCCAAAATACTCAACCCATTCTCGAAACATCGTCCATGAAGCATCAGCTATAGACTTCGCTAAACGATGGTTTTTTACCATATTTTTCACCTTCAAGTCTTCATAAGCTACCAAGTCGTTAGACCGGACTACGCACAAAGCTGTCTTAACAGCAAAGTCTTTACGTTGCCTACTGACTTGAAGATGTTTCCTGGCTAATCTGGCCATCGCTTTTTTGTAGTTATTAGACTGAGGTTGGCCTTTCTTGAATTTCCTAGATACTCGCTTTTGAAGTCGTTTCAGCTTACGCTCTGACTTTATCAGATATCTAGGATTATCTACCGGTTCACCATTGCTATCAGTATAGAAGTGATTTAATCCAACATCTAAACCTACAGTTGTTTTTGTTGGTTCTCTTTTTTCTATCCTATCGTGGTCAATAAGAAACTGAGCATAATAACTATCAGCACGTCTAACAACTCTGACTCTTTTGATTTGAGTCAATTGATAGTTGAATAGTTCCTTTCAACTTGCTTTCGTAGACTATCATCTTATCGTTGGTAGTTGATGATATAATCCTAGCACACAAACATCAAAGCCGCCCTGAAGAGACGGGGAACCTTAAACCCAAATTTACGGTAAATCTTGAGGTTATAAATAGTTAAAATGGATTTTATCGAAGTTACTGGTATTCGTTGCTATGGTTATACGGGATATTTATCAGAAGAACAAGTTCTAGGACAATGGTTTGAAGTTGATTTAATTTTGGGAGTTGATTTAAAGGCCGCCGGAACCAGTGATAATATCAACGATACCTCTGATTATCGTCAGGCGATCGCAATTGTCAAACATTACATTACTACCATGAAAGTTGCCTTGATTGAAAGGTTAACCGAAATGATCGCCCAAGAAATTCTAACTTTACCCCATGTTAATCAAGTTAGAATACGTTTAACTAAACTTGCACCCCCTATTCCTGATTTTGGTGGTAAAATTACCATTGATATCACTCGTTCTCATTGAGCATTGAGCAAACGAGTAGGTTTACCCACTCAGTCATGGTAGCAGTAGAAATTTTATAAAATATTAAGTATTAGAAGCCAGTCATATAAGAGATTATCAAGATTGTTATCAATAATCAGTGTAGAGAAATAGATGAAAATACTGAATTTCAGTACATTTTAGCAAAAGATTCCGTATTTGCCACCAAGTAAAAGTGATGCTCAATCTGTCACATTGATAGTAGAAAGGTTGGCTCATAAGAGAAACCAATTATTCTTAAACAGAACTTAATCTTTTTCATTCAAAACTTATTCAGGGATTTTAGAACCATGATACCAAAAATGAACCTATGGAAAATTAAACACACTGGGATCGCCATTTGGACTTATCTTAATCAACCTCTGTTTGATGTCCAGAAACCGATGATCTGGGAAATGAAACGTTTTTGGTATATTTATAAGATTCAACTCTTAGAAAACTGTTTCCATAAAGACATTAGCTCCGAAACTCATTATACTCAATAGAAGGGTGATCTGTTTTGATGTTTTTTTATGAGTATTGATGCTGAAATTAGCCGTTTATTGGATATCATGCCAGCTTCTGGGAGAATGCTAACGAAAATTGTCAGTCAACCCCAGCAGTCACAGGTAATTGATGCACCGTTTGCACCTCCTTGGAATCGAGAAAGCCGTCCTATTTATATTAACTTTGATTTGTGGCGACGGCTACCAAGAGGACAAAGAGATTTATTATTATTAAGAGCTACCAGTCGTCTCATTAATATCCGTTGGTTTAAGCCGGATATTAATCAGATGATTGTTTTAGTTAGTACCGTTGGATTAATAATAGAAACCTCCCAAGGGGATGCCATAGGAATGTTAATTTCTGGGGGTTTAGCAACGATTTCCCTAAGAGAGATTTGGCGCAATAATAAAAGTTTACAACAAGAATTGGAAGCTGATCAATCAGCCATAAAAGTATCTTTAAGGCGTGGCTATTCTGAAGTAGAAGCTGCCCAAAATCTTCTGGAAGGGATCGAAAGTGTTGCTAAATTAGAAGGGCGTTCTATTTTAAATTTCAATGAACTTATTCGCACACAACGCCTAAAATCTTTAGCAAATCTTTCCACAGTAGATATTCCCGATGACATCATAAAACCTAATTAAATAATTGTTAATTGTTAATTGTTAATAATTAATTGGTAAAATTATAATAACAATGAGCAAGGAAGCAAGAGAATGAGCAAAAAAATCCTCTCATCTGAAAAAATACGACGAGTCATGACTCGTTTGGCTTCTCAAGTCATCGAAAAATCAGTCAATTTATCTGACATTGTATTATTAGGAATTCATACCAGAGGAGTTCCCTTAGCCTATATGTTAGCCCAACAAGTTGAATTGTTAGAAGGGATAAAAATACCCGTTGGGGCCATTGATGTTACCTTTTATCGAGATGATTTAGATCGCATTCAAACCCGCACCCCTGCTAAAACAAAAGTCCCCTTTGATCTGACAGGAAAAACCGTTATTTTAGTAGATGATGTCATTTATAAAGGTCGTACCATTCGTGCAGCTTTAAATGCAGTGACAGAGTATGGAAGGCCGAAAATGATCCGTTTATTAGTATTGGTTGATCGGGGCCATCGAGAGTTACCCATTCATCCTGATTTTACCGGAAAAAAATTGCCCACCTCCTCTAATGAACAAGTCAAGGTCTATCTGCAAGAAACCGATGGCCGAGATGCCGTAGAATTATTAAAGAATGCTACGGGATAGATAGATAATGAGTGCAGAAATTATTTGCGTTGGTACCGAACTGTTATTAGGGGACATTGTCAATACCAATGTTCAATTTTTGGCCAAAGAATTGGCTAATTTAGGCATTCCCCATTATTATCAAACCGTAGTGGGGGATAACCCTACTCGTCTGCAAGAAGTGATTGAGATTGCCAGTAAAAGAGCTTCGGTTCTCCTATTTACAGGGGGTTTAGGCCCGACTCCCGATGATCTCACCACTGAAACCATTGCCCAATGTTTTAACAGTCCCCTCATAGAAAAAGCAGAAATTATTGAGGATATTGAAGAGAAATTTAAAGCTAGAGGGAGGAAGATGAATGAAAATAACCGTAAACAGGCTTTAATTCCCGAAGGAGCCACCATTTTACCTAACCCCATAGGAACGGCCCCAGGAATAATCTGGGAACCCTTGCCCCATTTAACCCTGATGACTTTCCCTGGAGTCCCCTCAGAAATGAAGCGGATGTGGGCAGAAACGGCGGTTCCTCACCTGAAAAGTCAGGGTTGGGGCAAAGAAATCATTTTTAGTCGAATGTTGCGTTTTCGGGGCATTGGTGAGTCAGCTTTGGCCACCAAGGTTAACCATTTATTTGACTTGACTAACCCCACCGTTGCTCCCTATGCGTCTTTGGGGGAGGTTCGCTTACGGATATCGGCAAAAACCACTTCTGAAGCTCAGGCCAACAGTCTCATTGAACCCGTTGCGCAAGAAATCATTAACATTGCCGGAGCGGACTATTTTGGGCAAGATGAGGATACCATTGCTGGAGTCGTGGGACGGTTATTACGGGAAAAACAGCAAACCGTGGCCGTGGCCGAGTCTTGTACGGGAGGCGGTTTAGGGGCTATGTTGACCGATATTAGTGGGAGTTCGGACTATTTTTGGGGTGGGGTGATTGCTTATGATAACCGCATTAAAATGGCTCTATTAGATGTAGGTAAAGAGGCGTTAGAGACAGAGGGAGCAGTGAGTGATCTCGTAGCGCAACAGATGGCTATGGGCATTAAAAAACGCCTAGGCACTGATTGGGGGGTGAGTATTACTGGTATTGCCGGTCCTGGAGGCGGAACGGACATTAAACCCGTGGGCTTGGTTTATATTGGTATTGCTGATGTCAATGGCCAGGTGGAGAGTATTAAGTGTACCTTCGGCGATCGCAGTCGGGATATTATTCGTTATTTAAGCAGTTGTACCGCTTTGGATCAATTAAGGCGGAAATTACGTGATTAGGATCGGTTTGCAACCACTATAGCAATTTCCATATTTGTGAAGTACAAAGTTTTCTAGTTTTAGAAGTCAGGAGTCAGGAGTCAGAAGTCAGGGGCTGAATTTTATGTGTGCCTCATGAGTTTGGGAAACGCTATAGAATATTAATTCCTGATGAAGAAAATTCTACGATTAACTCATTAATGAGGATATAGCAATCAGGTTTCAGTTGTGAGAAAATTAGTTTTCTGGGTTTAACACTGTTAAACCCCTACAAGGACCTATTCGTAGGGACATAATAGTATTATGTCCTGATATATTCTCGCTCATAGCTAATTTCTAACTATTAATAAAAACTTTTGCATTTTGCCTTTTGCTTTTTACCTTTGCGAAGCGCGTGGCGATATACTACAGTTTACAAGTCTTTGCGCAAGAGAAGAGAGGTAAGGTGTGCCACGCAATATGTCTTGTGCCCCCCACCTGTTAGGTAGGTGTCCCCTTGGTGTAGTATTACGTAATTCATAAGTGTTTTGATAGTATCTCCCTCCTTTTCTCCAACCGACCCGATCGCAAAACTCGTCCCAGATTTTTTCATTATACTGTCTTGTCCCACCAAGTTCATCCATATAGATTTTTTTCTGGACACTGAAGCCAAATTTACCATTACTGTATTTAACCCACAGTTGATCGATGGTGCGTAAGTCTTCACAGGGGAAAGTATCAAAGTCTTCGGGGTCAAACAGTTCGCCAAATTCTTTCCCAACGGTTTCAATCATCAAGCGGTAGGTTTCTTGGTCAGCATCTTTGAATTGCTGATTTTTGAGGAGTTGTTCTAGTTTTTGGTAACGAGCATCTTTTACAGTAGAGGCAAGAGATTGTAATTGAGATTCTATATTTGGGTCAAGTTGACGAGTTGTTTGTTGAAAACATTGATAAGCTAGTTGATTCGCTTCATCGTTATTTAAGTTTAATAAAGAAGTAATAAAAAGAGTGGGATTGGCAAGTTGAGCAACGTAGAGAAGAATGGTATCTTTCCACCACGTTTCTTGATACTTAGCTAATAAGATGTGTTCTTGCTTTTCTTTTTTAATTTCTACTGATGCTAAATATTCTTGAAAATTTTTATGAGCAAATTCATAGTAATCATCAATTTTAATTAGAAGTTCACTAACATTTTCAATTTTTTTGAGAAAGGTTTTAGGAGAGAGAGAATTATCAATAGGATCAAGATATTTTTTGAGTTGCTTGAGCAGTAATTCAGGCTCAATTTTAGTTTGCTCTTGTTCCATCATAAACAGAGCTAATTTTTGTAACACTTTCTGACGCTCCTCTACCGATTCGAGAGGCATTTCTACTTGTCTTGCTAAGGGGCGATTCCCCAGTTGTAGATGTACAATTGAATTAAATAAATCTGTGCGTCGTTGTGGTAATTTTTCTCCTGTATAATTAGCATCTAAATTTACAATCATGTTAAGAAGTAGAGGGATTTTTGCAAAATCACTGAGGGGATTTATTTTATTTTCAATGGGTTTTATTTGAGCAATTAAATGAGAAGCTTGTCGTTGAGCTTCGTAGGAATTAGGTTCTGCACTATTATGCTTTTCCCAACTGAGGTACCATTTTTCTATAAAACGAGCTTTTTGGTCTTCATTTAAAGGTTTAACAAACAAAGGGACTTTGGGTTTATTTTCCCCTTGATATTGATGATACCCTGCTGGACGAGAGGTAAGAATAAAATAAGCATTCGGATATTGTTTAAGTTGTTGACTAATCCATTGACTTACGGATTTTTGCCATTCTTCTTTTACTTCATCAAAACCATCTAATAGGATGAGCATTTTACCATTATCTAGATGATTTTTTGCCCAATTCGGAGGTAATTTAAGATTATTTCCCCCAGGAAGATCCTGAAGATGATGTTTTTCGATTAAAGTCACTAATGTGAGGTCTTTTTGATTAGCAATTAAAGACTGCCATTTTCTCAAATAAAGTAAAACAGGTAATAATTTTGGAGCTTGGTAAGGTTTTTGTTTATAACGATTTTTAATAGTATAAATATAAGTGATATGACGAAGTAGAGTAGTTTTACCAAAACCTCCTTTTGAAATAATAACTAAGGAACGATAAAGAACATCTTGTTTAGCTTGTCTGAGAAGATGCCAAATACTTAATCCTTGCTTAGATAGAGACTGTTGAACTAAATTCTTTTGCCAAAGAAACCCTTGTAAAATAGGTGGTCTGAGTTGACCTTTTTCATCAGTAAATAACTGAGCGCTTAATTCAAGAGGAACAAAAACATCTTTTAATTTTGGTTTAAAGGTATTCAGTCCTTCTGTTTTGTATTGCAAACAGTCATTAGCTTGACATTTGAGGTATTTATCATCAGTACCAGCTAATTGCCAGCGAATGGTCTCAGTAAAAGCTTCCCTCGCTCGTTGTTGCCAAGAGATTAAATTATCAACGTCTTGTCGTCCTCTTTCTTCAAATACTTCTCCTAATCTTTGTAAAAAACTCTCTGTATAACTAGCCCAAATAATGGTTACTATCATCACAGGAAAACTGGCAAAAGCAATAAACCAGTCTTGTGTGGATACAGCAGAAGCAAACCATGTACCACTACTGCCCAAAGGCATCCATTTAATGAAAGTTTGAGCCGATCCCTGAATCCATTTTTTGGCCTTCTTCTTTTCCTCATCAATAGACAAGGATGATTGTTCTTTTTCTTCATTATCTGTTGGGGCGTTATTGTTGTCTGAAGTCATTGAGACTGATCTCCATCGTTATATCCTGATTATATTAAGGAGTGGTGCGTCCGAATGTCACAAAAACCCTAGCACTAGGGTAATTCAGAGGAACGTTACTAAAGCGCAATAGTGAGAAAGGCGATCGCTCTATATAAAATCAATTCTCCATTCTCAAGACTGTTACTAAAGCGCAATAGTGAGAAAGGCGATCGCTCCGTTGTAGAAACAAAACCCTAGCACTAGGATCTCTGCAAACCACTAGAATATTAAAAATAAGTTACTTTCTTCCCCTGCTTCCTCTGCCTCCCCTCAACTAATGCCCAATGCTATAGTTATAGTGAAGCCTAATCATGAATCATAATGGATGTTATCCCTGCCATTGATCTTCTAGAAGGACGTTGTGTGCGTCTTTATCAAGGTGATTATCAACAATCCCAAGTTTATAATGAAAATCCCGTAGAAGTAGCCCGACAATGGGCTGCTGAGGGAGCGACTCGTTTACATTTAGTGGACTTAGATGGGGCGAAAGAAGGAAGACCGATTAACCTAGATACCATAGAAGCTATTGTGCGAGCCATTGCTATACCGGTACAAGTAGGAGGTGGGTTGCGCGATCGCAACAGTATTGCCCAACTGGTTGATCTCGGCGTTGATCGCACTATTGTGGGGACAGTAGCTGTAGAAAACCCGACATTAGTACAAGAACTGTGTCAAGAATTTACTGGTAAAATAGCTGTTGGAATCGATGCAAGAAACGGTAAAGTAGCCACCAGAGGATGGTTAGAAACATCAGAAGTCTTAGCCACTGACTTGGCGCAACAAATGGCAGACTATGGAGTGGCAGCCATCATTTACACCGATATTCATCGCGACGGAACCCTACAAGGACCCAACCGTGAAGCCTTGCGAGAATTAGCTAATCATATCAATATTCCTATTATTGCGTCGGGGGGAGTGAGTTCCCTCAGCGATGTTTTAGGATTGTTGTCTTTAGAACCCATCGGTGTAACGGGGGTCATTATTGGCAAAGCTTTATATACTGGAGATGTCAGCCTAACGGAAGCGGTTCGTGCAGTAGGTCCTGGACGTTGGCAAGATATTCCCCCTGATCTGGGATCGTCGGCCCTTGGCTAAAAGAAGCAGAAGGAATTAATAGCACTACAAAAATTAGTTAGGACATCACTGTAGAGTGGGCATTGCCCACTTTACAATGTTTCGTAATTCTCTCAATGTCCTCATCATAATGCGTAATGCTATATTTGTTCCGTTTCACTCCTATTTTTAGCTACTAAGTTATCTAAAATGTCGGGTGAAGACCCCCGCTATATTTTTCGACAAAATATTCACCAAAATTAGCGGGGGATGAAATCCGACCAACAAATAAAATTGACCGAAGGGAATCAACAAAAATATAGTGGTAATTCTTGAAATTAGCCACTATAATAATAATAATAAGAAAAAATTAGATAAATTAGATTTTTAGTTAAATCTAACCAACATGATTCTAGCGGACAAATACAAACTAAAACCAAAAACATCTCAAGAAATAATAATGACTAACTGGCTATCAATGCTGAGAAGTCATTACAATTTCTGCTTAAGAGATAGAATTGATGCTTATGAACAAGTCAGATCACCCAATTTAGGTAACTACTCAGACCTAAAAACAAAAGCTCCTTGTTGTCCTTTGACTTGTTCTATTTCTAATAAATCACAAATAGGAGAACCTTTCAAAAAAGGAGGTAAAAAACGTAGTGCTTACGAAATGCAATCATCGGAATTGCCTGCCCTTAAAAAAGCTAGGCATTGGTTCCAGCAAATCCACTCTACAGTCCTACAGCAGAATTTGAGACGACTTGATACAGCTTTTAAAAACTTCTTTGATGGTAGAGGATATCCCAAGTTTAAAACCCGTCAAAGATTTAAAAGTTTTAGCTATCCTCCTAATCAAGTTAAGTTAGAGAACAATAAAATCTACCTTCCCTCTATCGGTTGGATGAAGTTTTTTCAGTCTCGAAATATCCCTGATGGATTTAACCTAAAAACCGTCACCATTCGTCAAAAGGCTGATGGTTGGTACGTTTCTATAAGGATAGAAAACAAAGATATTCCTCAATCACAACCAAAAGATTTAGAGCAAGTAAAAACTGCCATTGGCTGTGATTTAGGTATCAAGAAACTGTTAGCTTTGAGTAATGGTGAGTTGATAGGAAACCCTCAATTTGAGAAACGTCTATTTAAAAGAAAAACCGTTAGACAGCGTAGAGCATCTCGAAAGAAAAAAGGCTCTTCTAATCAAAGAAAAGCCTACGTTGAATTAGCCAGAATTGACCAAAAAATAGTTAACCAAAGAGAGGATCATCAATGGAAAATCGCTCACCACCTTATTCGTTTAGCTGATGTCATTGTTTTAGAGGATCTGAATATCCAAGGGATGATTAGAAAATGTCGTGCTAAACAGGATGAGAATGGTAAATTTCTGAAGAATGGACAATCAGCAAAAAGGGCTTTAAATCGATTAATCAGGGATTGTTCTTGGGGTAATCTAAAGTTAAAAATTGAGTCGGTAGCTGCGAAGTTTGGCAAAATTTGTTTAGATGTCAACCCTAAATTTACATCCCAAAAATGCTCCCATTGTGGGCATACTCAAAAAGAAAACCGCAATAAAGAACGTTTTTTGTGTCTTAATTGCGGTTTTTTGTCCGATGCAGATATCCAAGCCTCAGTGAACATTGGAATTAAAGGACTTGAAATACTTGGAATTAGTCACTCTAAGCTACTGGGGGTCCCTCAGAAAGTCACGCCCAACCCTGAATTAACAGGGTCTAGCAATAGCGATTCAGCGCGGTCTTGGGCGGGGCTTTCAAGGTGCGGACGCAGGTTCCGCACACAGCCCCTTGGGTTTCCCCCAGGAGCGACTGAATCAAGAAGGGAAATATCAGCTTCGTTAGAGGTTGAGCCTGGGAACCCTCAACAATTGAGTTTGTTTGAGTGGAGGGATGGAGAAGCAATTTTTCATTCAGAATCCCCCGTTATAGCGACGTTAGGAGCTTAACGGTGGAAGAAGTCAAGAGACAAGAACTCGATTCTATTATTGTCACGGCCCAACAAATGGCTAATATTGAGGGTCGTATTTTTGCGGGGGGAATGCCAGTGGCTGCTTTAATGGAAAAAGCGGCTTTAATGATGTTTCAACGCATTCAAACCCTTTATCCCCTCTCACAACTGTCTAAAGTCGGCGTATTAGTGGGTCCTGGCCATAACGGAGGGGATGCTTTAGTGATTGCCAGAGAATTACATCTACAAGGATACGAGGTTTGTCTTTATCGTCCTTTTACCAAACTAAAAGCGTTAACGCAACAACACGCCAACTATGCTGAAAGTTTGGGGATTCCTTACTCTAGCGATATCGAACAGTTGCGCAACAGTGATCTAATAATTGATGGCTTATTTGGGTTTGGACTAGAGCGATCGCTGTTGGGTAATCTGGCCATGGATGTTGAGCAAATCAATCAATGGCCCATTCCTGTGGTCAGTATTGATATTCCCTCTGGGTTACATACCGATACGGGGGAAGTATTAGGAACAGCGATTAAAGCGACTTATAGCCTATGTTTAGGGTTATGGAAACCAGTCTATTTTCAAGATCAAGCTTTAGCTTATACCGGTCAAGCAGAACGGATCGACTTCGGTATTCCTTTAAAAGATGTTTACTCAATCATTGCACAACCCCTTCCCTTAAAAATTTTAACAAAAACCCTAGCACTAGGGTTTTTACCCTTACCCCGTCCCCAACTCACCCATAAATATCAACAGGGACATTTATTGATGATCGCTGGTTCGAGACGTTATGCGGGGGCCAGTCTTTTGAGTGGTTTAGGGGCGAAAACAAGCGGGGTGGGAATGCTATCCATAGCGGTTCCTGAGTCCCTGAAACCTTTGTTAATTAGTGAGATTCCTGATAGTTTAGTCATTGATTGTCCCGAAACGGAAAAGGGGGCCATATCTGTTTTGCCCCCACTTGCAACAGACTTCAATCCCTATGATATCATCGCTTGCGGTCCAGGGTTGACGAGGGAAGCAGTAGAGATTGTTGTTAAAGTCTTAGAATCTCCCTGTCCCGTGATTTTAGACGCTGATGGGCTGAATATCTTGGCTGAGTTGGGAACAATTTCTACTTTATCGCAACGGAAAGTCATGACCATTTTAACCCCCCATTTAGGAGAGTTTAAGCGTTTGTTTCCTGAGATAGATCACCCCCAAAGAGATCGCCTCAGTGCAGCGAAAAGGGCTGCCCAACAAAGCGGAGCGATTATTTTATTAAAAGGAGCCAGAACGGTCATTGCCCACCCTCAAGGCAAAATTTGGGTGATTCCTGAGAGTAGTCCTGCGTTAGCCAGGGGGGGGAGTGGCGATGTCTTAACGGGGTTGATGGGAGGATTACTCGCTCAAACTGTTATTAACAACCAATCGATGGAGAATATAGTGGCAACGGCAGCCTGGTGGCACGCTCAAGCTGGCATTTCAGCAGCAAAAGAGCGTACCGAGTTGGGGGTTGATGCTGTTACCCTTTGTCAATATCTTCCTTTGGTTATTAAGTCGAAGCAACATTATTAACCACTTCTTTGAGAACATTAGGAGAAGGAGAAAAATGTTCGAGACTTAATTGTTCGGGATAGGTAGAAAACTCTGGTAACACTTCTTGAATAAAAGCTTCTGCTGCTTTAGAACGATAACGATTCGGATTAATAATAACCGATAAAGTTCGATTGACTTTCACCTCCTCCAAACTAGCGACATGAATTTCTCCCATTTTCACTTCTTTTTCAATAGCAGTAATGGACACAAAAGCAGCCCCTAAACCCGCTTGAACTGCATTTTTAATGGCTTCAATGGAATTTAATTCCATTTCAATAGTCAGCCGTTTCGTATCGATATCACAACGAGTGAGAACCTTATCAATCACCTTCCGAATGGTTGATTGAGCGTCCAAACTAATAAAATTAAGACGATATAAATCCTCTTTTTGGATCGTTTCCTCTTTGGCCAAAGGATGATCTACCGGTAAAATTAAAGCCAATTCATCTTCAGCATAGGGAATAATTTTCAATGTATCGTGTAATTCTCCAGGAACTTCTCCCCCAATAATAGCCAGATCAACCTGTCCATTGGCAACTCCCCAAGAAGTGCGTCGGGTAGAATGAACCTGTAACTGTACCGCTACATCCGGGTATTTTTGGCGAAATAAACCAATCATACGGGGTAACAAATAGGTTCCCGTGGTTTGAGACGCGCCAACGATTAACGTTCCTCCCTGAAGATTTTGTAAATCTTCGATCGCCCGACAGGTTTCTTGACAAAGGGTGATAATTTTCTCCCCATAGGACAATAATAAATGACCGGCTTCGGTTAACTGTGCCTTCCGTCCACCGCGATCAAATAAAGGGACATTTAACTGTTTTTCTAGGTTCTGCACTTGTAGACTCACCGCCGGTTGCGAGACATACAACGTATCAGCGGCCCGTTTAAAACTCCCCTCAGCAGCGATCGCTTTGAGGATACGCAATTGATCTAAAGTGAAAGGGATATCCGACATAGGTTTATCAAAAAAAGGATTTTATCAGTTAGGGGTTACCGGTTATCAGTTATCAGTTGAATTAAGAATCCATAATTGACTGTTCACTGCTTTAAGGTAACTCTTACTGATGATGACAGTAGCACAAGACGGGGATCAATTTACTTTACGATAGTTAACAGTAGGACAATTTATCGAACAAAGGAAAAATTAAGAACATGGGACTACCCAATTGGTTAACCCCTAGTCATGGGATTATATTAGCATTATTGTTAGGATTTGCTGTTGCTCACAGTGGACTGGCTGCGTTACGGCCCTGGGGAGAGTCAAAAATTGGGGCTAGACTCTATCGCGTTTTATTTGCTTTGGTGAGTATTCCTTTGGCTACGATTTTAATTATTTACTTTTTTAATCATCGTTACGAGGGCCTGGTGTTATGGCAAGTTCAGGGGGTTCCGGGAGTTAAATGGACGGTTTGGGGGTTGTCGGTTATCTCGTTTTTATTTTTGTATCCAGCTACCTTTAATCTGTTAGAAATTGCTGCGATCGCTAAACCGCAAGTTCATCTTTACGAGACAGGTATCTTAA
>JBFRWG010000012.1:0-45678 GCA_051439445.1 Crocosphaera sp. | reverse complement strand
CGATAGTCTAATATTAATAGATGAGTTTGAAAACAGTTTAGGAGTTAACTGTATTGATAGTGTCACTGACTTAATTTGTGACAATAGAAATTTACAGTTTATTATTACTAGCCATCATCCGTATATCATTAATAATATTAGTCCTGGATATTGGAAGATAGTAACTCGGAAAGGTGGAGAAGTAAATGTTAAAACAGCCGAAGATTTTCATATACCTTCTTCTAGGGAAAAAGCTTTCCTGAAACTAATTAATGTACTTGAAGATTATTCTGAAGGTTTGGAGGATTAATGAATATTTACTTTTTGGTGGAAGGAAGACATACTGAAAAAAAAATTTATCCTAGATGGCTTCAGTATTATATTCCTGTATTAAAAAAAGTTGATTATTATGATGAAGTTCAAGATAATAATTATTATCTCTTGAGTGCTAAAGGCTATCCTAGAATTCTTAATGATGGTCTTTCTGAAGCTATTCAAGATATACAAGAAACTGGTAAATATAATTACTTAGTTATTTGTGTTGATGCTGATGAAGATAGTATTATTGAAAGAAAAGAATATATTAATGAATTTATTTTAGATAAACAGATCAACTTAGGTAAAACAGAATTAATTTTAATCATTCAAAACCGTTGTATAGAAACATGGTTATTAGGAAATCGTCAAATATTTAATTCTAAACAACCTCAAGAACCACCGTTATCAGATTATGTTAATTATTATGATATATCCCAGAATGATCCTGAATTAATGGGTAAATATGAGTTTAATAATCATGCTAAATTTCATGAAGCTTATTTAAAAGCAATTTTAAAAGCTAATAATCTAAGTTATTCAAAAAGGTTACCAAGAAAAACACAAGAAAAGGACTACTTCGAGGAACTATTAATAAGGATAAAAGATAACCCTAAACATTTACAAACTTTTCAAGATTTTATTAATTTCTGTGACATGATTAAAACACAGTTATCTCCATAAATATCAATCAAAATAGCATTATGCCCATTTTTCTGTTATGTGATAGACTTGAATCAGTATATAGTGTCAATATTTTCTATGGAAATTACACAATTATCTAGTCAAGGACAAATAACCATTCCTGAAAAATTAAGGGAAAAATCTCATTGGAAAGAAGGTCAGAAATTTATAATAATTAATGTTGGAGATGGAATTTTATTAAAACCGAAGAAGCTGTTTACAGAAACCAATTTAGATGAAGTTGCTGGTTGTTTAAACTAGCAACAAAAGGCAAAAACTATTGAAGAAATGGAATATGCGATCGCTCATAGTTAATTATTAAAGAGGTTTAATTAATGACATCTTCTCTTAAACAAAATTATTACACATCGCAAGAATATTTAAAGCAAGAAGAAACCTCATTAGTCAAACATGAATATATTAATGGAGAAATCATTGAAATGACAGGAGGTACACCCAATCATAATGAAATCTGCCTTAATATAGCAACAACTTTCAAACTAAAACTTCGGGGACAAAATGCTAAAATTTATATGACAGATTTACGTCTCTGGATTCCTACTTATCAGGTTTATACTTATCCTGATATAATGGTTATCAAAGGTCAACCTATTTTAGTGGAAAATCGAGAAGATACTATTACGAATCCTAGTTTAATTATTGAAATTTTATCAAAAAGCACTAAAAATTATGATCAAGGTGATAAATTTGATTATTATTGTTCTTTAGCAACCTTTCAAGAATATATTTTAGTCGATCAATATCAACTTAAAGTTAAACATTACACAAAACAAACTGATCAACAATGGTTAATAACGACTTATAATTCTCAAGATGATAGCTTTAACTTGATTTCATTTAATGGTCAAGTCAACCTCAGTGAAATTTATGAAGATATAATTTTTGATGTTATTTAATTAGGAAGCCAATTTTTATTCATAATTTGCTCTAATAAATAACAACATTTTTCAGGAAACATAGACTGATTTAATCCTGTTTTCTCAGTAACAATAAAAACAGCATCTTGATAAATATTCTCTAACTCTTCAGTAAGATAGTTTTTTAGATTAGTGGTTAAATACTTGTAATTTGTACCTAAAAGTTGCGATTTCCCCTCGCCAATGTCGATAATTGTATTCGTATTCTTCTGTCCAATATTGTAATAATAAAAGATGAATGATAATTGGTCTTAAGAAACTTTCTACTCTATTTTTATCCCGTCTCCCCAAACTTTCTAACTCCTCAATTAAATTTTCTAAATCTAACCCATCTAAATCATTCTCCCTTAATAACCTTATAGTTGTTTCTAACCACAAATTTTCATCGATTTCATAAAGTTCTTTTAAATCTCTTTTTGAGGTTATATTGTGCATATTTTTGTCCCTTTTTGATGACTAACAAGACTCATCTTTCAACAACCAAAACCCACTAAAAGACTCCACATCAGGACGAGACTGAATGGCTAAAAAGTGAACCCCTTGGGACTCCTGTTTAGTTGCTTCAAACCCTTTAGCTTCAGAAACACTACTTTGATCCGTTAAATTAGCTAAAATCCAGTTATCACTTAACCCTGTTTCCAAACAGAGAATAGGGAGAGGTTTAGATTGAAACTTAAGACAAACTAATTCTAAACCAGACATCCAACCCGCCAAAGGTAAGGAGCGTTGAGAGAAAATAATAAAACCAGGAATCTTGCTATCTGGAGAGAGATTAGCCAAAGAGAGAGGAAACCCTTCGCCAAAACGAATATCCCACTCATTCATTTCATCAAAAGCAGCAGCTTGGAGACTGACAAACGCCCATTTATCAGACTTATCACCTTTCACTGCGTCTGGTAAAGCGATCGCATTGAGGTCCGGATAAGCAACAGAGACGTTAGGAGACGCATTGGTATCATATCCCGGTTGAGTGGGATAGAAATCTTGTTGTCGTTGTTGAAGCCAACGATTGAGGGTATAGGTGCGACGACTGGGAATCGCAGTCAGTCCAGCATCATCACAAGCTTTAACGATCATATTATTCATCTGACGACGAAAGAAGCGTATTTTACTGGGACTTTCCCCTGCTTTTTCTATGGCCGTTGCGATCGCTTGACGTAACCAAAGGGAGTTAACAGTAGTTGGGGGACAAAACTGAGCATATTTAAAACAATCATCCAGAGAATCGTCTGTTTTGGTGGGAGTTTCACAGATCAAAACTTCCCATTGTTTCTTTTGATTTTCATCTAAAATTGGTCGTGAATAAAAATCCAGTTCCCAAGTCTTGCCCATAATCAATCTTTAATCCACTATCACCATATTCATCATAATGCAAAACGTCCACTCTCAAATAGAATTAACCATCAAAAAACGATAAGTGATGACAATGGCACTAATCAAGATAAGAAACCAGAAGACAAAAATCAATCGATTTAGCCAAGGATTAGAAATTTTCTGTTGAAGAACAAAGGGAAAGAAATTAATCTGATTCCACTTGTCAACCAGTTTTTCTTTTTCGGGATAATTGGGAATACAATAGCTCACAATAGAAGGATTAAAATAACAAGCAATATTAATCACTCTTTTAGCCAAGCGTAAGTTATATTGAGATCCTGGAAAGGCATTGATCTCTTGAAAAATTTCTAAATTTAAAGGCATCGCCACTGAAGCTAATTGAACCATGATAGCAACGGTAATTATTGCTTTTACCAGGATTTTTTTGATTTTAGATAAAGAAGGAAGTTCTTTAATTAATACCGCAATTAAAGGAAGCAACAATAAATGAATAGATGTTACATGATATCTAGCGGCCCAAGCATTATCTCCATGCCAAAAAAAGAAGCGACTATAAGCCACTAAATGTAGAGAAAAATTCAATCCTATGGTTATTAAATACCATTGTAAATAAGGGTTAAAGCGTCGCCAATAAGCGATTCCCACTACCAAACAAGGGAAGAGTAGGGGATCGTAAAGAAAAATACTTTTTGCCGGCGAAATAAAAGGCCCGATTATGCCAACATGAGGAGAGTTAACTAAAGGATAGTTCGGAGGAAGTTGTGGTAGTCCTTCCCACATTGGATCGGTAGCCAGTTGAAGTTTTTCCACCCTTTTTCCACTGGCAAAAAAACTACCATATCGCATAATATCAAAAAGACGACCGATCAAAGTAAATGGGACTAATCCGAGGAACCAGACACCAATATCCTTAATAATTTTTCTGATATTTTTCGTTTGATAGAGTAACCCTCCTAACAAAAAACAGCCAACAGTAAAAACATGAAGAATACAAGTTATTCTAATTAAAATAGTTCCCCCTAATGCGAGACCACTCCAAAAAAGCAGTGGATATTTTTTTGTTTTAATAAATCCTAAAACTCCTGCATATCCCACAATGAGTAAAACGAGAATTTGGTTATTTTGTTGATGGACTTGAGCGTGATGAAGAACAGTAGTTGCTAATAGTAAAAGCAAGCTAGAAATGGCTGCTACTTTATCAGGAAACTCAAATAAGTTAAGTAACCAATACCCAGAAACAACAACGGCAATATTAATAGGAATAAAAATCAGAAAACTAACCGTTAATTCCCGCCACTCTTTCTCCTCTAAAATCGGAAAAACTTTCGACAGTTGTGTTCCTAACCAATCCCCAGGAAGCATCAATAAAGACTGTCCTTGTTCATAGGCAATATAACGTTTATCATTAACCCCCATAATTCCAAATCGAATATCCCCTCGGACTTTTTTATTCATATTTGGGGCAATTTGTACTTCTTCTTTTCCGGTCCACCAAGCATTAGCCATTTGCAACCGTAGTTCAGTATCGAGGACTCCTAAAGTACCTGCATTGGTTAGTAAAAGCCATAAAAAAGCAATTAATGTAATCTGTTTTAAATATTTCATATCACTAAATGATTGAATTTTACCTCAATTTAAACCCCGTCGTTAAGGGTGGTATCTAACCAAAGGATAAGACAAATAAGTCATGCGTTTCACCTCTCGTCGGCCACGAGCAACCGAATCTAAAATGAGTCCACAAGTAAAACTTAAAAAAGCCAATAACATAATTGAAGCTGCTAAAATGGCTGTAGGAAATCGTGGAACCAATCCTGTACTCAAATAAGTCATCAAGAGGGGAATACTTAAAACCAGGGAAATCAGTCCTAAGAAAACAGAGATAATGCCAAAGAAAAGAAAGGGTCGAACTTCTTTAAAGAGTAAGATGGCAGTGCCTAAAACCCGCCAACCATCGGTAAAAGTTTTCAGTTTGCTTTCAGATCCTGGGGGACGGGAACCGTAGAGGGTATATTCTTCAGCGAAGGGTAGCTTTAACTCTAAGGTATGTACCGTCAATTCTGTTTCGATTTCAAACCCACTCGAAAGGGCCGGAAAAGATTTTACAAAGCGACGAGAGAAGACACGATACCCTGAGAGCATATCCTTGAGTTTTGCACCAAATAAGAACTTAACCACTCCTGTTAAGAAGAGATTACCGCTACGATGACCCAAACGGTAAGCTTGTTTATCCTCTGCTGCTGAACGACGGGCCCCCACCACCATATCGAGATTCTGGGTTAATAATTGATTAATGAGTTCAGGGATAGCGTCCACCTCATAGGTGTTATCCCCATCCACTAAAATGTAAATATCGGCCTCGATATCAGCAAACATTCGTCGCACCACATTGCCTTTACCGGGTTGAGGTTCGTAGCGAACAATGGCACCGGCAGCTTCAGCTTGGGAGGCCGTATCATCGCTGGAACGATTATCATAGACATAAATCTCGGCTTCTGGTAATGTAGCACGAAACCGTTGAACCACCTGGGCAATGGTTAAGCTTTCATTGCGACAGGGAACTAATACTGCTAAACGATGATTAGTCCGACTTATCGTTTGAGATAAAGGTTGATTCTCTAACATTTTTGATAAAAATATTTTTATAGTATTATATAGCCATTGCGACTTTTATTTTGGTTTAATGTTCCGTTTTATGGTTTCCACTAATTGAACTTCATTGGGTTGATTTTCTGCCCATTTTTCTCTATCACCCCGAATCTTAGCTAAATGGTTATCGATATTTTCTGGGGTCATCAAAATGCCAAAATCTTGGGGAACTTGGTTAACATCATAGGATAAAATACGGTTGAGAACAAACTCACCGATCTTGGGGGTATAGTGAGAGTTATCAACATAGTTGGTCATGACTTCTTTAATGGGTTCAGTGGTAATGGAATTATAACCAGAAAAATCCCAAACGGGGGTTATGTCTACCATTTTTCGCTTCCATTGCTCAAAACTTTGCCATCTATCTGTTACTTTTAAGGCCTCCCATTGAGTAGCATGGGAAGGGGAAATAAAGACAATTAATTCTATGTTATTTTGACGACAAAATTCTACTATCTGTTTAAAATTATTTAAACCCTCTTCTGATAGTTTGTATTGGGTATGAAAATCAAAATATTGTTTAATTATATTCCTAAATCTCCATTTTGTTTGTCCGTCTTGGGGCCGACGGTGAGGAAAAAACCCATTATCTCCGTAAGTTAAATTTTGATTTTTTTTCGGAGCATTATAATTTTCAAGAAGGGTAATTTTACTAGCATTAATAGCGTCTTCAGATAAAAGGGAATTAATTAAATCTTTTGGGAGAATATGGGTTTTACTTAATCGGTTTTCAGCAAAGGAATCTTGGAGTTTAATAAACTCATTAAACATAAAATGATCAATTCCTAAGATAACTTTTTCTAAGTTAGGTTGATTGACATAACTATGTTTTAAAAACTGGAAAATTTCATAAGTATTTACCCCATCGATACCTAAATTATAAGTTTTTTTATCCTGAGATAAAGCTGGATGATTAGGATTTAATCCTTGTTTCATCCTTGAGGAACCTAACAGAATAATTTCTGGTTTAAGATGAATAATATCGATGGTTTTATAGAGGCGATCGTGCTTGGGTTTTTCTGGTTTAGTTAAGTTTAATTCCCACCAGTGATTATGTCTAAATATATCATAAGGATCAACAAGAAAATTAAACAAACTAATACTGGTGAGACTGACAAAAATTGTCCCTAAAATAAAATAGTTAAACCGAGTATATTTTTTCACAAGGTTGATAGGTTTTGATTGATCTGTTTGAGATTTTATGTTGAACTTAAAGTTGAGCATAATTGTTGATTAATCTTAAAATTGAAAATAGAGAAATTCTGAAACACGATTAAGGGATAATAAACAGTAGGTAGCTAAAACACCTAATAATAAAGCCCATCTCCGTTTGAATTGGATTTTTTCAGTAATTTCTTGACTGTTTGGCAAGGTTATTACACTGATCATCAACCCCAATAATATCAAAAAACTCAAAGATTTACTATCATTAAATCGAGGCAAATAACCTAATTGACTCCAGGATTTAAGTTGTAATCCAAACTGATTTAAAAAGGCTAATTTACCTTGGGGTTCTCCTGGCAAAACAATCCCTTTCATCCCTATCATTGTTTGAATTATCTCTATTCCATCTGATAAACTTTGAGAGCGAAACATCACCCAACCCATAATAACAGAGAAAAAAGTAATCATCCAAGCTAACCATTGAGGAAGAGAAATATTGAGTTTTCTCCAACCATGATTAATGGATAAATATAAACCATGTAATCCTCCCCAAATAACGAAAGTCCAACCGGCACCGTGCCATAACCCCCCTAATAACATGGTTATAATTAGGTTAGCATACCGTCTTATTTCTCCGCGACGACTACCCCCTAAAGGAATATATAAATAGTCTCTAAGAAAGTTAGATAAAGTAATGTGCCAACGTCGCCAAAAGTCACTAATTGAAGTCGCTTTATAAGGGGAATTAAAGTTAAAAGGTAAGACAATATTAAACATAAATCCTAACCCAATAGCCATATCAGAATAACCTGAAAAATCGAAGTATAATTGTAATGTATAACTAATCGCACCCACCCAAGCTTCAATAAAAGTTAAAGAACTTGCATTATCAAATATGGTTTTTACCCAAGGAGATAAGGTATCAGCAATAATCACTTTTTTAGAGAGTCCAATAATAAAAAAAGTGAGTCCTAAGCCCAAGTTTTTAGCTGAAAAAATTTTGCTTTTCAAAGAACGAAGTTGAGGAATTAGTTCATCATGACGAAGGATTGGCCCTGCGATTAATTGAGGAAAGAAAAGAATAAATAAACTATAGGTAGGCAAGTTATATTTCTCTTCTTTAATTTCTCCTCGATAAGCATCCACTAAGTAAGCAATTTGAGTAAAGGTATAAAAGGAAATCCCTAAAGGAAGGATTAAAGAACCGAGATTATATTGAGTAGAGAATATAGCGTTAAGGGAATCTAAGAAGAAGTTAGCATATTTATAATAAATAATGATACTTAAATTTAAAATTGTTCCCAAAACTAACAATATTTTGGCTCGCTGACCAAACAATGGTGAGCGAGTAATTTCAGTCCCTAAACTGTAATTAATTACCACAGAAATAATAATCAAGAAAATGTATTGAAGGGTTTGTCCTTGGCCCGCAGGAGCAAAAATATTCCAATAAGAATAGAACCCTAAAGAACTAATTAGCAGCCAAAGCATAACCCCTTGGGTTAAACGTAACTTAGTTAGTAACCAAAAACCTAATAAAGTTAACGGTAAAAATCCTAAAATAAAAATAGTTGAATTAAATAACATATAGCAATTATTAATCAGTGATAAAAATAAAATTTCATTAGCAAGAGACCGAGAATAGGTCAATCAGAATGTAGAATTACCGATCCCTCAAGTGGAAGACTTAAAAAAGGAAGATTTTTCTTCTCTTGTCTTGGTCGACTGGATATGGGGAGGAGACTTAATCATCTCTCGACCAGTTTTTATTCCCTTGAAAGGGGAGACTTGAAACCATTTTTTTCGCTTATGAATCATCATTTATCATTCTACTAAAGTGAGTTCGGATTTAGGAGTTTGGAGTTCGGAGTTATGATTTTGTAAATGAGACAATAAGGGTTTGAGTAATTTATCTCCAAATTTCCTTATCTCAAACTCACGTTATTAATAAGGTTATTTTGAAAACTTTATCACAAGTTTAGAGATGAGTGTATGAAACTTGTACATTTGCTCATTCGCGTATTCGCGCATTCACCGTTTTCGCCGTCGAATCTCACGGGGGTTACGTTGCTGTGGAGAACGATACCGACGTTTTCCCCCTAACTGTTCACTCAGTTGTTGAAAGACATCACGACGTAAATAAGGATACTCTCCCACCCATAAATTATGTTGGGGAAAATAGACATCTGTAATCCGCTCAATACGGCTTAAATCAGGGGTTTTTGACAAAACTAACATTTCTGCCGCTTGACCTGGTTTAATCACCCGATAAAGACGGTTGACAGGGGCTTTTGTCATAGCGATGAACCCTTCTTCATCTCCCACTTCTACATTAATGCGTCGTTCTCGATTTTCAATAATAACCAATTCGCCCCATTGGTTAACAGTTTGTTCTTCCCCGATCAATTCTTCGGTGATAAATACATCTAACACCTGTCCCTGCCAAAACCCACAATAAGGATAACGACGATATTTGCCATTACGAATACTAGCCCATAACACAGGACCCCACAACCAATAAAGTCCGGCAATGATATCAAAAATGAGTTTAATGGTTTGTCCTCCCGACCCGGCTAATTTTCCTAATAACCAAGTGATGACTAAGGCAATCAGAGAAATAAATAAGCGTTGCAGTAGATCACGCCATTTCCCCCAATAAAAGGAATATTGGTTTCCTGTGGCAATGGGGGGAATGATATCTTCAAAGGCCTCACGGGTTAGGGGAATTAACATGAATGCTCACTGAGATTGATTGAACACTCCGCCAACGCTCATCAAAGATTATAGTTGGGGATTCTTTTTGCAAAGTTCTGTTCAAAACCATCATAACTGTTTATTCGTCCCAGGATATGGTCATTTAACAGTAGAAGTATGAGATTATGTCATGCCATTATTGAAGCAAGGAGAGAAACAAGTTAAAGATGAAGACTTTAGTGAGTAGGGTGGGCAAAGCAAAAAATTATCTTATTTAACGATCGTATTGAAGACATTTGCCCAGGGAATAATAATAGTCAATTAATGTAAAAGATGCTGGCTTTTAGTTGACTTGACATGGTATTGTATACATAGTAGAAAAGGTCTGAGCCTGTGACCTCTGCTTTTGAGAAAGGGAAGATAAAAAATAAAACAGATGGTGAGGTGGGCAAATAAGAGACTCATAATGTGGACAACTTTGCCCACCCTACAAAACTTGTTTTCTATTATTTACCAAGTCATCAGTTGAAAATTATCATCATTAATAATAGCGACTGTATCCCCAGAAGGTTTAATCACAAATAAACCCTTTTTATAAGCATAACGATCAATTCCTTCATTTATTTCTATCCCTGCAACTGCACCATAAGCCATATAATTTTGATAATGGGGAAAAGCTGTTTTAAAACGAGTCAATTTTTCAATAAATTCATCTACATCATCCTTGGATAATCTCGACTTACATTCCACTAACACCAACTCTGTATCATCCACCGCTAAAATATCAATTTCCATCGCAATACCTTGACGTTTCACCCTTGCGCGAGGATAAACCTCCTTAACATCTATTCCCTTCCCTTGAAATAGCTTTAAAATAGCTGGTTCGACTAACTCTTCTACAAACCTTCCCCAACGAGTGGTTAAACTATTCACTGCGCGAGTGGTTTCTGCTACAGTGCGTTCTAATTTTTCCATACGGCGATCGCTTTCTAACAGACGACGATCAAACTCTTCACTAGATGCTTTAAACAATGCGTAAATATCTTGAATGGTTACAGGATCATTCATATCAAGTTTGGAGACAATTTTATTGATTATTTTAGCCAGTTTCAACCCACTGAAATTACCAATTAAAATTTTCATTTGAACACACCTGATCGATAATTTTTGATTTAGATGGGGTGTGTTCAAAATTTTAGATGGGGATTATGCGAAACGATTTTGTTCAAGCAAACATCGGTCCTGCGGCCATAATATCAGCCGAAACATTCTTGAATTGCTTAAAATTCTCGGCAAAACGATGGGCTAATTCTAAAGCTTGTTGTTGATAGGCCTCACGGTCATCCCAAGTGTTTTGAGGGTCTAAAATACGATGGGGAACCCCGGTTACTTTTTCAGGGACTAATACCCTAAAAATGGGGTGAGGATGATACTTAACCTTCTCCAGTTGTCCATTTAAAGCTGCTGTTACCATCGCGCGGGTATGCTTAATAGAAATACGATGACCTACCCCATAAGGACCCCCAGACCAACCAGTATTGATTAAGAAAACATTGGTTTCGTGATGTTCATCCAAGCGTTTGCCTAACATCTCGGCGTACACTGTGGGGGATAGGGGGAAGAAACATTGACCAAAACAAGCGGAAAAAGTGGCTTGGGGTGCAGTGATATCCCTTTCAGTCCCTGCGAGTTTACTGGTATAACCGGCTAAGAAATGATACATCGCTTGTTCTTTGGTTAATTTAGCGATGGGAGGTAAAACACCAAAAGCATCTGCTGTTAAGAAAAAGATAGTTTTGGGATGAGTTCCCATGGCCGAAGTGGAACAATTAGGAATATAGCGCAAAGGGTAAGCAGCGCGGGTGTTTTCTGTTAAACGACCATCATTATAGTCAGGAATCTGGGTTTCAGGGTCAATAATTACATTTTCTAAGAGGGTTCCAAATTTAATGGCCGCCCAGATTTGTGGTTCATGTTCTTGGGATAAGCGAATGGTTTTAGCGTAACAACCCCCTTCAAAGTTGAAAATTCCTGATTCTGACCAACCATGTTCATCATCCCCAATTAAATGACAATCAGGATCAGCCGACAAGGTGGTTTTTCCGGTGCCTGATAGACCAAAAAAGAGGTTAGTATGACCTCGTTTATCCACATTAGCAGCACCGTGCATCGGTAAGACATTGTGTTTGGTCATGAAGTAATTCATCATCAAAAAGACGGATTTTTTCATTTCCCCTGAATAACGGGAACCGCCAATAATAACCAGTCTTTTTTGTAAGTGAACCACAATAAAGGCTTCGCTGCGAATGCTATCCTTTTCGGGATCGCCGTGTAATCCTGGAACCGCAATAACAGTAAAGTCTGCTTGATGGTTGTTTAATTCTTCAGCAGAAGGACGAATAAATAATTGATGAACAAACAAATTTTGTGAGGCTAATTCATTAATAATACGAACACCACACCGATAATTGGTATCGGCCCCTACATACCCATCAAAAATGTAAATATCTCGTCCTTGCAGATAGGCAATTACTTTCTGATACAGTTGATTAAATTTATCTTCGGAAATGGGAACATTGTGTTGATTCCAGTCAATTTCATCCTCACTACTAGACTCTTTGACAATAAAGCGATCTTTAGGAGAACGACCAGTATACTGCCCTGTTTCTACTAATAAGGCACCATTATCCACTAGAGTGCCTTCTCCTCTGATTAAAGCGTGTTCCACTAACTGAGCAATGGGTAAATTCCGATAGACTCGACCAAAGTTATGAATTCCCAGTTTTTCTAAGCCATAAGTCGGGCGAATAATCGCTTCTTCGCTATCATTATCTAGGGTTGAGTTAGAGGTATAATTTCCTTGAGAAGCATTTAATAAGTTCTGTTGAGAGGAATGAAAAAATTTACCTTTTTGTATGCCAATACCAACCATTCTTAAACCCCCTATACTAGCTAAATTTTTAAGGTTCAGCTTCTCCCAATGGAAGGTGTTCAATACTTGGCTAGAAAACGATTGGGTTACAATTTGCTTTTATTGATATCACAACCCCTACAGAACTGACTTCCCATTGACAAAAGATGTTTTCTCAAGATTCTTTTTTCCTATCTATAGTTTAGTTCACATCCTTGAGAAACAATTGTTAACTGTTACAAACTTTAACGTTCTCAATTGACCATTTTTAATCAAGATTTATCTAAATTGTAGCAGAATTCCTATATTTTTAATTTTAAAATATCCAAAATTTTAGGTGACGAAAGAGACTTAACCAGCTTCTTTATTACAGTTTATCAAATGATTACCTATAGCAATCAGGAATGATATGAGAAAAGTGAGAACCTATTAGGAGCTAATAGTATTATTTCCACACAAGGGGAAAATTGTAGGTATTTGATATTGTTAAATCCTTCTCGTTCTCTGACAACTGAAACCTGATTGCTATCTTCGATGTGTCTGACTACTTTTGTAACTTTTTAAAAAGAGTACCAAAACCCATCGCTGTTACCGCACCCAAAATAGTTAAAGGTTCAGGAACAACTTCAACAGGTTGAATTTGGTAAAACCCTATTTCTGCTTGACTCTCAATAGATGTATAAGTATATTCATCAATAAAGTCACCAAAAATATTATATTCTTGAATCGTAAATGTATGAGATAGAGTATATTGATCACCATTTAGTGAAACAATATAAGACCCTTTTCCTAAAGAACATCCCCCATCTGGTCCACAATCACGGCCATCTCCAAAAGTATATTCACCATTATCGCTACCATAAACCCCAACCAAAAATCCAAATTCATCAATATCAAATGATACATCTCCTTCTAATACAATGCTGCTAGGACTAGCAAATGTAAAAGGAGGATATAAGGGTCCAGTTTTAAAGGAAGCATCTAAGATAAATAGGTCATTAGGATTATTATACAATAAAGAGATAGTCCCAGTTACGTACCCATCGGAATCACCACCAGCAAATACATAAAAGGCCTCTTTTTCTAATTCTGATGCTTGGATAGATTCCATAGATGAAACAGCTAAACTTAAACTAGAAATAGCTACAATTGAACTTACTTTAAGCAACTGATTAAACACTTTGTTCTCCTCAATAAAATTTTTGACTTGTTTTTTACTCACCAGTTAATTATACAATTCCACCTGTTAGAGTTCATGTTAGCGATGTATAAGTTAGTTGCAAAATTTGACAATACTTTATAGTTTTTAATATGTTGAAAATCCCAAAAAAGCTAATTCTCTGAAAATTTTTCCAAAGGATTAGGGTTCATATTTTGTGACTCTTGAATAGGAATAATAGTCAAATAAGGTTGCAATAAACTATCATCAACCCACCCAGAATAATAGTTAACACTGGTGGAAGTTTTTGTTAACTTGATTAACTCTAAATTACCTCGCAGAGCATAAATTTCTGGACGTTGTTTTGAGGGTATATTCCAGGTACTAATTCCTTTTGGTCCTCCCCCAAAATAACTCAAGGAAACCCCATCAAAAGGACGGATAAACTGATTACCATTCCATAACCATTCTCTCCCTGGCCAATAAACTTTTGACTGCCATGAATTAGGGTTAGATTGTTCTTCATAAAAATCTGACCAAGACATTCCCCCTTTCTCTTCTAATGTGACAGAAAAAGCAGAATCATGAACGATTTCATAACGTCCTTTTTGAGTTTCGTTGTCTTGAGGAGACCACCATAAAACATTGACTGTGTTTCTATTTTCATCAGGGATAATCTTAGTTTTTGGACTAGTATCTAATAAACTAGAATAAACCTCCAATCCTTCTTCAGGAATATCTGCCTGTAATAAAAATTGCCAACATTTCCAACTATCAGATTGTTTTATTTGTTGCCATTTTATTTGACAAATTCCGTTACCAGTTGTCACCCATAATTGTTCATTTCTTACTTTTAGCTGATAAGGCATTATCCCAATCAAATTACTATTTCTCGCATTATAAGATGTTAGATTTTTTGTTTTTGTATGATAAGAAATCAATCCCATTCCGGGTAAATAAGGATTACCTTCTCCACTTCTTTGCATAGCTAACCAGAAAATCGGTTCAGTTTCATCCCCAGTAATAACTAAGTCATTAATTTGTTGATTAATGATCCCTGATGGTTGAATAATATTGATTTTATCCAGTTCAGGATTATAATTAACAATGGTAGCAATTCCCCCATTTCCTTCTCCTTGTTCTGGGGAAATAGACCAATAAAACTGTTCATTATAAATCACATTTGCTGTAATTTTAGGGATACCTAATTGAATACCTGTTTTTTTCTCTATGACTTGTTTTAAGGTATATAAAGTGTATTGTTGAGGTTCTTCGGTTTGCGGTTTAATCAATTCTAAGATAACCTGTTTAGGTTCAACTTTAAAATCAGGAAATGGGTTAGGTTCAAGAATGACTCGATACTGATAAATTTTATTGTCTAACTCAATGGTTTGATAGGGAGGATCGCTTAATTCCTTGAGACTTTCTTCATAACTTTTATTACTATCCTCAACCCCTTTATAAGTTCCTTCTTTTGTGATAAAAGTTCCATTACTATCACAGAAAATAAAATCATAATCCTGACTTTGAAACGTAATTAAATCAGGAGATTCAATAATATCAACAGTCTTTAATTTTCTATAAAAATCTCCTTCATATTCAATCTTAAACCTAGGAGATGAATTCGGAGGAGACGGACAATTTTTTGCAGGTTTATTAGCAACTTGTTGCGGATTACTACATCCTTTTAAGAACCATGTTAAGCTTAAAATGATGAGAATAGACTTGATAACCATGAAACACACACCACAATTATTAACGCTTGTTTCTGAGATTGTCTAAGTAATTGACCCATTTTGCTGCCAGAGGAATTTCTGTAAAAGGAATGTAAATTATCGGCTGTTTTCCATCAATAAAATGGAAAGTTATCACCGCTTTTCCTCTACTGGGTAATGACTCTAAATCTACAGCTTTATCATTAACCCATAATTCTATTTTGTCAACATCATTTAACAAAAATTTAGGGAAATTATCTCGAAGAGAGCGACTCGGTTTCCCCCAAGTAATTTCCTTTCCTTTCACCCCAATGATGGCATAAATATCATACTTAGCTTGGTCAAAATCTTCTGCCCATAAACGATAAGCTTCTAACTTTTGATACTCATTCCAGCCACTGCAAGCTAAAGCAAAAAAAACCATTAATAACGATAACCAAAAAAGACCTCTTACCATTGTTCAATTTCTCACTAACTTAATTGACAGTTTCTGATTGATTACTTAACCATTTTTGTTGGGCTGTTTTGATAATTTCTATGGCTTCAGACACAGTATTAACACAATAGGGAATCTTGAGATCATCCCTATCAGCTAATAGGGTTTCTCCTTCGAGCATATATCGATTGGCCCAAGTTACTAAGTCTTGCCACATTGGACCAATCATAATCAAAGGAATCCCTTCAAGATGACGCACTTTTGACACTCCACTGCCCTTATGGCGAGTGGATTCTTGGTTCACTGATTCAACTTACCTTGACAGGTATTGCTACCAACCAAAATAGAGGTCGAATCTCCCCAAGCGTTTAGGTCTTCCGACCAGCTTCCGATATGCCCTATCGTAGCTTTTTTGAGTATATTTAATGCTGCCATTGTGTCTCTATCCTCAACATATCCACACGAACAAACATGAGTTCTAACTGATAGAGACTTTTTGATTAATTGACCACAATTAAAACATTCTTGACTGGTGTAAGCAGGGTTAACCGCAATAGTTAAACGTCCATATTTAACACCAAAATACTCAATCCATTTTCTTAATTGTGACCAGCCAGCATCATTAATACTCTTAGCTAGTTTCTTGTTACGCACAAGGTTCTTGACTTTTAAATCTTCGTATGCTATTAAGTCGTTTGACTGAATTAAACGGAGTGCTAATCTTTTAGCAAACTCTTCTCGTTGCCTACTTACTTTTAAATGTCTCTTAGCATACTTTCTTCTAGCTTTAATGTAGTTGTTAGACTGCTTCTGCCCTTTTCTAAACTTTTTAGACTTTCTTCTATTAAGTTTGTTAAGAATTTTTTCTGCTTTACGATAATATTTAGGGGGTTCTACAACATTGTTGTCACTATCAGCATACAGATATTTTAAACCCATATCTAAACCTACACATTTTTTAGCAGGTTCTAATTGTGGGGTGATATCTCTAACATCAAGCTTTAACAATAACTGTACAAAATATCCATCAGCACGTCTAAGTATTCTTACTCGTTGTATTTGCCATTCTTGAAAATAATATAAATCTCGACTACCAATTAGTTTTAATTCACCTATGTTTTTACCGTCAGTGAAAGTTATTCTCTTAGTATCACGATTTAGTTTCCATCCTGACTTTTTAAACTCAACAGAATGAGTCCGTTTAGAGTATTTAGGGTAACCTGCTTGGTTCGCATAATCCCGCCGTCGCACGGCGGGTTGCGAATCCGCTTTTTTACCAGGGATATTGTTTTTACAGTTGTTGTAGAATTTAAGTATTGCAGTCCAGGTTCTTTCGCAAGCTTGTTGACAAGCTGTAGAGTTTAAACTTTTAACAAAAGGATATTCATTTCTTAGTTGAGTTGTATATTTATAGATATCCTTTTGACCTACACCTTTGTTATCTTCCCAATATCTGAGGCATTTATTACGGACAAATTGAACCGTTTTTATCGCCTCATCAATGGCTTGATACTGATCCTTTTTTCCTCTAAGCTTATATTCCAAAATAAACATCTTGCGTTATCGACCTACTACGCAAACTATCTTAGCACATCAAAATCTTTCTTGGCAACCACACTATACAAAGCGATGCACTCCGGTCTTGGCGGCTCCCGTCTAGGAGGAAGTGCATCAAGAAGCCGTCCTCCGCTACGCGCTTAGGACGGGGCTTTAAACCCAAATTTTCGGTAATAATTGCCAAACCATCAACGCCTCTAGAGTCGTACCAATACCTCCAGGAACAATAATAAACGCATTAGAAATTAAAACAAATTGATGCAGTCGAGAGAAAAAGTACGATGACTAAACACCTGTAACGATATCACATTGCATCTCAGTGAGTTGACTGGCTAACCATTTCACATCTTCGTAAATGGGAGAACTTGGTTTAATTCTGGCACTGCCAAAAATGGTGACACGAAAGCGTTCTCGTTTGGGGAGTTTAATACTCGTCAAAGCATTAATAACCTCCCATAACCCTAAAACAGACTCTTTGACAACTTGTAGAGTCCCCTCAGCATCATTAAAACTCACTTGATGAGACGATTGAGAATTTTCTGGTTGAGTCATTTCTGCTTGCAGTTAGATGCTAATACTGCTGATCACGTTTTCATACTGACGACCTAAACTATCCCAAGTATAATAATCCTCAATATACTGCCGACCATTTTTCGATAATTGATGACGCAGGGTTTCATCTTCAAATAAACGACTAATGGTGTCAATATATTCATCAATGCTATTCGCCCTCAAAGCGCGTAAAGGAACATCATCCCCTGCCACTTTCATCCCTTCCAAACCCCGATCGCTTGCCACCACAGGAACCCCAGCGGCCATCGCTTCAAGGGTTTTAAACTTCATACCAAACCCTGTGCGTAAGGGAATAACCGCTACCGTGGCCCGATGCAAATAATCAACCACAGAGGGAACTCTTCCAGTGACAGTTATCCCCTGTCTTTGAGCCAATGCTTGCACTTCAGGAGACGGTTTAGAGCCCACCAAGGTTAAACGGGTATCAGGATATTTGGCTTGTAATAAGGGTAAAACCTCTTGACTAAAAAAGACAGCCCCATCGATATTAACAAAGTAGTCCAACCCTCCCACAAAGACTAAATGATGTCCCCCAGGATCACCAGAACGATAAGGAAACAGTTCTAAGTCTACCCCATTGGGAATTAAAGCAATGTTGGCCTGGGGGGCAAAGGTACGCATTTGTTCTTCGTCTTCGTCGGTGGTAACAACCACTTGAGAAAATTTAAACAGGGTTCGCTGTTCATAACGACGTAATAAAGGCAGATAAAGGCGATCCCGTAAGGGGTTTTCTGACGTTTGAGTGGCTAATTGATTTAAACAAGTTTTATAGACCGAACTATGGATATCTAACAGGGTTTTAATTTTCTGCTTCCATTGAGGACGAATATAAATTTCATTCACACTATGTTCACAAGTAATTACATCAAACCTTTGTTCTGCTACCGCTTCATCGATCCATTCTTGAATTTCCGATAAATAGAGATAGCGAACATTAGGGGGCGTTCCCTCACCAACAAATTGACTCAACCGCTTCACTTTATTCCATAACCCCCCCTCTTGTTCCTGGGGACGAGAAAACAGTTGTAAGTCCTTCACATAACTTCGCAATTTTTCCACTTCCTCTGGGGTAACATCCTCTGTTAATTGGGTGATTAAGGTAATTTCATGGATTTTAGCGATAAATTTCAGTAAGTTAAAGGTTCTTCCTTGAGTTCCCCCTCGACTGGGGGGATAAGGAAAGGTAGCACAAATCATCAATATTTTCATCAGCCCAAATCATCTCATAAACTCCAAGAATATGTTATATTAAGAGTCGAGACAATAAAGTATTCGGTAGTAGATTTTGTTATCAGCATTGACGGGTATTCCCCTTTCAGCCTTTGTACGATTCTCTCCGATCGCTCATTCTCTACACATCTTGTAAATAACGGAGATAATCTAAAATGTCCATTTATGTAGGAAACCTATCCTATGAAGTCACCAACGACGACCTCAACGAGGTTTTTGCTGAGTATGGTGAAGTTAAGCGTGTTCATATTCCCACTGATCGTGACACTGGCCGCATGCGCGGTTTTGCTTTCGTTGAAATGACCTCCGATGCCCAAGAAGAGGAAGCTATTAATACCTTAGATGGGGCTGAGTGGATGGGGCGCACCTTAAAAGTAAATAAAGCTAGAGAACGGGAAAACCGTGGTGGTGGTTCTTTTAACGGTGGTCGCCGAAACCGCAATGGTTTCTAAGTCCAACTTAATGTTGCAAGAGGAATCCGGTTAACGTCCGTATAACGGGAGAGGTAGTGTGTGAACTTTTGAGGTCTACTCAATAGTTCACACGCCAGTTGGGAATGGCGACCAGCCAATAAACCGAACTTAGGGAGTCCTTAAACAGCAGGAGATTCTTCTTTTTCAAGGTTCAACTGATGTTCAACCATTCTTTGAACCACCTCTGGCATCTGATATTGGGCTTTCCAACCCAATTTTTTTCTAGCTTTGGTCGGGTTACCGCAACTATAACTAATATCCGTAGGACGAAACAAACTTTGATCACTGGTCACATGATCCTGCCAGTTTAAGCCCAAACAATTGAAGGTTTCACAAACAAACGCTTCTAATGAATAACTGTGTCCTGTAGCAATCACATAATCATCCACCTGGGGTTGCTGTAGCATTAAGTACATGGCCTGCACATATTCAGGGGCCCAACCCCAGTCTCGTTGAATACGAATATTCCCTAAATTTAACCTTCGAGACTTGCCTCCAGAAATCTCACAAGCTGCCTTGACGATTTTTTGAGTGACAAACCGTTGAGGACGCAAAGGTGATTCATGATTAAATAAAATACCCGAACAAGCAAAGAGTCCATAAGCTTCTCGATAATTAGCTACTTCCCAAAAAGCGGCTGACTTAGCTACCGCATAGGGACTACGAGGACGGAAAGGAGTCAATTCGTCGGCGGGAGTGGTGCCAATATCTCCAAAGCATTCACTCGAACCAGCATTATAAAACTTGATAGGTGCGCCAGTAAAACGGATGGCCTCAAGCAAGTTTAACGTCCCAGTCGCAATACTTTCTAAGGTTTCTACCGGTAGATCAAAGGAAAGTCCCACCGAACTCTGACCAGCTAAATTATAGACCTCATCGGGTTGAATTTTGTTTAACACTTGTAGCACACTGCGAAAGTCGTTGAGGGCCATCGACTCCACTTTCACCTGTTCTCGAATGTCCAAACGCACTAGATTCTTCAAGGAAGACATTTGAGCATCCCGTGAGGTTCCACAGACAACATAACCCTTGTCCAAAAGCAAACGAGCGAGATAAGCCCCATCTTGTCCTGAGATTCCACAAATTAACGCCGTTTTTTGTCCCATATTTTTAATACTTATTGGTTTGAACCGTCAGAAGGGGTAAAAAGTAATTGAATCGCTTCCTTTAAATAGCCAATTTGACCATAAGCATACACTAAATTATCAAAACTCAGTGCCGAATTATTAACATATTTCAGAGATTTATATAACCCCCGAATCAGCCGTTCTCCTCCCCTACCCAGTTGTCCGATACCGGTTCTTCCTGCAATCTCTTCTCGGTAACATTCGCTCACCCCTTGCCACCAACTCCGTTGCAAAAACCAACTGCGCTTTAATCTTTCTGGGGCAACATTATGATCCACCAACGCATCTGGCAGATAGGCCACTTGCCATCCTTGATTTAAAGCTAATTCTGTCATAAATAACTCTTCATTGGATAAGAGTTTTTTGCCCACCCTTCCTAAATTAGCATCAAAGCCGCCAATTTGGTCTAAAAATGAGCGTCTCAGGGAGTAATTTAAGCCCCGAGGCGTTAATTGAGGGTTGGTAATGGAAACCACCTCATCCCCCAAATCATAAGCCCCTAAACCCCCTGCTAAGTCTTTAGAGATCCAAGAAGGTGGAGTGATATTGTTGGGCCAAATTAAAGTCACTTTACCCCCAGCGATCGCTAATTTTTCATTCCTTTCATAAGCCTCCACCAAGACCCGTAGCCATTGGGGAGAAGCGATCGCATCGTCATCTAAGTAGGCCAAGATCGGGGCAGTGGTTTCGGTAGCCCCTCGATTACGAGCCACCGATAGCCCTAAAATTGGCTCATAAACGTAGCGAAAGCGGGGATGGGATAAATAGGGTTGAACCACTTGTTTCGTACCGTCTGTGGAAGCATTATCCACCACCAGCACTTCATAATTGACCCCCTCTTGGGCCAATAAACTATCAATGGCATCTCCTAAATAGGGATCGCGGTTATAGGTACAGATAATAGCAACGATTTGCGGGTTAGACATAATGGTTATTGATCATGATTCTGCCACTTCAGAGGTAAATTGAGTGTAGATATCTACTAAAACCTGTTGATAACGTTGACTCATTTGTTCCCAAGTATATTTATTTTCCACTAAAGCCCGCCCATTATTAGATAATTTTTCCCGTAACTTTTCATCTTGAAAGAGACGGCCCACCCCATAGATATATTCATCCACTTCATTGGCTCTCATGGCCACTAAGGGAGAACCGGGTTCATCCACCAATAACCCTTCTAACCCATAGTCACTGGCCACTAAAGGGGTTCCTGTGGCTAACGCTTCGAGAGTTCTTCTTTTTGTTCCCATGCTTTTGCGTAAGGGTAGAATAGAAACGGTTGTATTATGGAGACACTCAAGCACACAAGGCACTTGGCCCATAATCTTGACCCCTGAAATCTCTTGAAGTTCTAGAACTTCAGGAAGGGGGCGCGCCCCCACAATATCAAGGGTAGCTTGCGGGTAGCGTTGACGAATTTTAGGAAAAACCTCCAAGGCAAAAAAACGGGCCGCATCAACATTGGTGGGTTTGTCCATTGCACCCACAAAGGTAATGCGGTATCCCGATATGTCATGGGGGCGTTTGGGAAACACTTCTAAGTTCAGTCCATTGGGAACTAGGGTAATGGGAACGTCTATTTTTAAAGTTTTCAATAATTTGTGTTCGGTCTGATTAGCTACCACCAAAACCCCAAATTTATTACAATACTGCCTTTCATAACGGCGGAGGATCGGTAAACTCAATTGTCCTCTCAACCCACTTTCATGAGACTGAGTATTAATTTGATGTTGATACATTCCATAAACAGAACGGTGAATGTCGATCACTAAAGGAATTTTTTTGTGCCATTGGGGTCGAATGTAGATTTCGTTAGCACTTCCTTCGCACAGTAGCAAATCAAATTCTTCCGAGCCTATCGCTTGATCTAACCATTGTTGAATGGCGATGGAATAATGGGATAAAAAACGGGGGGGAGTTCCTTGTTGAAAAAACACCCCTAACTGTTTGGCAGTGTCGAGAAACCCTTTCGTATTTTCTTCATGAGTCACCCTCGGAAAAATAATACAATGATTGATATGTTGTTTCAAGGAGGCAATATCTTCCTCCAAGACTGATTCTGGGTGTTGGGTGACTAAGGTAATCTCATGATTGACATTGAGATGCTTAAGAAAAGAGAAAGTTCTCATCTGAGCTTTTCCCTGTATTGGTGGATAAGGAAAAAGGGATGAAAGTACAAGAATCTTCATAAACAGATTCGTGAGTTGTCTCGTTTAAGTCTAGCAAGCTTAGGCTTATGTGTAACCTACCATAACTAAATGTTATCAATCCATCGTTTCGGGGAACGCTAGAATTGTGAACTTGAATGAGAATTAATTTTAATGAATCATAACGAGGAAGAGCAACAGTTAAAGCAACGCGAACAAGCTTTGCAACAACGAGAGCAAGAAATTCGCTTGCGGGAGTTGGAGTTAGAGATTTTCCGTCGAACCCAGGAAACAGAACCCCCACTTTATCAAACCACAAAGGAAAACCCCGTTGAAAAACCGAGAAAGCTCTGGTTAAAAAAACTGATTGGGGTGAGTAAGTTTTTTGCTCTAATAGTAGTGGTTTTTGTGGCTCTTAGGATTGCTTATTGGTTAGCGTTAGGAATTATGATTGGCTCAATGACTTGGGCATCTTATAAACTGTTTTTAGAAGGAAATTCCTCTAAAAATAAAAAATAAATAAAGATGCTTGAATTCACAGATATCAATGAGATAGATTAAAAATTAACGGCTTGAGGTTTTTTATGACGATTAATTCTGAAACGACAACATTATTAGATGATTTACAAAGGGTAAGCGATGTGCGTTCCCAGATGGCTAATCATCTCAATGAGATGGTTATCACCTTAGAAGAGGGAGAAGCCATAGGAAAAAATCTCTCAGGAAAATTAGAATTATCTCAAGATATTGATGATCTTCAGAAAATTGGCTCCAATTTAAAAAGTGGACTCTTTCGTCTCTTAGTTTTAGGAGATATGAAGCGTGGAAAAAGTACCTTCTTAAATGCTTTACTTGGGGAAAATTTATTACCCAGTGATGTTAATCCTTGTACCGCTTTATTAACGATTGTTCGCTATGGGCAAGAAAAACAAGTCACCATTCATTTTAATGATGGAAGTTCTCCAGAAATCTTAGATTTTAAAACCTTTAAACAACGTTATACAATCGATCCAACAGAAGCTAAACAATTAGAAAGAGATAAAACTCAAGCCTTCCCTACAGTAGATTATGCAGTAGTTGAATATCCCTTACCCCTATTAGAAAAAGGGATCGAAATTGTCGATAGTCCAGGGTTAAATGATACAGAAGCTAGAAATCAATTATCTCTCGGATATATTAATAATTGTCATGCCATTTTATTTGTTTTAAGGGCTTCCCAACCCTGTACATTAGGAGAACGTCGTTATCTAGAAAATTATATCAAAGATCGAGGATTAAGTATTTTCTTTTTGATTAATGCTTGGGATCAAGTTAAAGATAGTTTAATTGATCCAGATGATCCCGAAGAATTGGCAGAAGCAGAAGATAAATTACGCAAAGTTTTTCGCAGTAATCTAGCAGAATATTGTCAAATTGATGGCTATGATCTCTATGGAGAAAGAGTATTTGAAATTTCTGCTTTAAAGGCGTTAAGGCAACGGTTAAAACAACCTAATTCTCCTCTAAAAGATCAAGGATTTGCTGCTTTTTTGTCTTCTCTAAATACCTTTTTAACCCAGGAAAGATCCATCGCCGAATTTCGACAAGGATTAACTTTAGCTCGACAAACTTCTAATCATGTAACCGAAGCAATTGAACGTCGAATACCTCTCCTAAAAAAAGATGTAGATGACTTGAAAGTACAAATTAATTCTGTCGAACCTGAATTTAAAATTCTCAATGAAATTCGTGATAAATTTCAACAAGAAATCATAACAATTAGAGATAATCAAGCAAAAATTATTTCTGATTCTTTTCGTAATTATGTTTTAAATTTAGGTAATACCTTTGAGGCAGACTTTGTCCATTATCAACCCAATTTAAACTTTCTTGATTTTTTATTTAGTGGCAAGCGAGATACTTTTGAAAAAGAGTTAAGAGATGCTTTTGAAAAGTATATCAATGAGCGGGTTGCTGACTGGGGTAAAAAAGCAGAAAAAGACATGGATGCTGCTTTTTTACAACTTTCTAAAATTGCTACCAGTTACGGTGATTCTTATGCCAAAGTAACCGATCGGATCACTGAAAAAATAACCGGAAATCCCTTACCCCCTATTAATCAATCTTCCGACAAAGATAATGCTCCCAGTTGGGCAAAGTGGGCAGCTGGAATCTTCTCTTTAACAAGGGGGAATATTGCAGGGGTTGCTATGGCCGGATCAGGGTTTAATTGGGAAGATATTATTCTTAATTTTATTACCGTATTGGGAGTCGGAACCATTATCACTGCCATCACAGGTATTATTTTAGGACCCATTAGTTTAGCATTATTAGGATTAGGTGTTGGGGTTGTGCAAGCGGATCAAGCCCGTAAACAGTTGGTTAAAATTGCTAAAAAAGAGTTAGTTAAGCATTTACCACAAATTGCTCAAGACTATTCTCCTAAAGTTTCCGATGCGATTAAAGAATGTTTTGATAACTATGAAACACAAATTACAGAACGGATGACTGATGATATTCAATCTCGTAAAGCGGAGCTAGATAATTTAGTTAAACAAAAAGAATCCTATGAAATTAATCAGGACAAAGAAATTGAAAGACTGCAACAATTGCAACAAGATATTAATGGAAAATCTCAAAAAATTGAAAGAATCTATAATGATTTTCTAAGGGCTGCTTCCTCATGAATAATTTAGGATGATTTTAACGAAGTCAGAAGTTCCTCACTGCGTTGCGGCGTTATAGCACAGAAGTTGTTTTTGAGATGAGGATTGCCGTGCGACCCCGGCGATTCGCAATCGCCCACCGAACGCGCACCAAGATATAAGCCTCGCCTCAAAAACATTTCGCTTTAAAAAGCCAGGTTTTAGATCCTATTATCTCGATAAGCGTATGAAAACCAAAAATGACCATTTAATTAACTTGTTAGAAACCCTGCATAATTCCCTTAATGTTCTAGAAATAGAGCATAATTCTCAACTAAAAAAAGATATTCTATCTCTGGGAAATTATTGTCAAAATGAAAATTTTCGCTTGGCTGTTTTTGCTCCTTTTAATTACGGTAAATCCACTTTATTAAATGCTTTATTAGGAGAAAAAACATTGCCTATCGATCTTATTCCCACCACAGGAGCAGCAATTTATGTTAAGTATGGAGATGAATTAAAAACAAAAATTATCTTAAATGATGGTCAAATTATTGAAGAAGAGGGAACCAATATACTAAAAAAATATGCTACCCTTGATGATAACAGATGTATGAATCAAGATGTCAAATCCGTAGAAGTTTATTGTAATCATTCTCTCTTAAAAATGGGAGTAGAATTTTTAGACTTACCAGGGACGAACGATAGAGAGGAACAAAATCAATTAGTAAAAGAGCAATTATTAACCTCAGATTTAATTATTCAAGTGGTTGATGCTCGAAAATTAATGACCCTCGAAGAAAGAGAAAATTTTAGAGATTGGTTACTGAATCGTGGTATTAATAGTGTTATTTTAGTTATCAATTTTTTGAATTTATTAGAACCTCAAGAACAAAAAGATGTTTATTATCGGTTGCGTTTTGTTGCTGAAAGTTTTCGCTCAAACTTACCTTCTGGAATCAGTAATTTATATCGAGTAGATGCTTTACCAGCCTTGAGAGCTAAACTTAAAGGAGATAGTAATAGCGTTCAAACAAGTGGTTTATCCATGTTTGAATCTGCCTTACAAAATATTATTATTCAGCAAAAAGAAGACATTTCTTTGAGAATAGAACGCTTTGAAAAAATTAATCATAAAATTAAAGAAATAGCCCTCAACAAAAGAGAGAATTTTATTCAAAAATCAGAAAAAATACAACAAAAAATAAATAAAGAAAAAGAAATCAAGAAGCAAGCAAAAGAAATGATAAATCAAGGATTTCAACGTTGTCTTTCTGAATTTTACAGTTGGTTATACTTACCTAAATTATTGAATAAATATCAAAATGAACTAGCGATCGCCTTAGAGAAAAAAACCTTTAAACAGTGGGATAACAATAACTTTCAAGATCAAATAATTGCCTATCAAAATAATATCAATGAATGGGGAGATAAAGCTGGTCTCTTTTTTGAAAACAACACCTTAACGCCCTTAGATATTACTATTCCTGAACTCCCAGACATACCAGATTTGTCATCAGAAGAAACTCCAAAAGAGTCAAGCTATTTAGATGATATTACTACCGTTGGTGTTCCCACAGGAATTGGTTTTTTATTAGGAGGACCTATGGGGGCAGCCGTTTTAGGAGGGGCCAGTTATTTACTCAATAAAACCACAACAAAAGCAGAAAAAGAAGAGATGAAACAAAATTATCAAAATAGTTCAATCTATGCTCAAGCAGCCCAAAACTATTTAGCTAATTTTAGTGAACAGGCCTTTTTAAAGTTACAACAATACGAACAAAAACTAACCCAAATTATGACCTTATTTAATCCGAGCAAATCATCAGAAATCACTAAACTATCTGACCAAATACAAATATTAGATGACCTTTTAAGTAAGCTAAATTAGCTTACTTTTAAAAAATCACTCTTAGCCAAATAACATCAAACTATATCTCGGAATGCTACAAGGTGAGTTGTTTGACTGAGGAAGGAAGTTAATTTTTCCTTTAAAACAGTCTGATCTACAAATATTAAAAAATCTTATATATAATTAAGAGATGTACATTTATTTTGCACTCACAAATGGTCGTCACTAACCAAACAGAAATGCCCATCAATCCTATCTTTAATCCAGAAGGAGATGATGCCATTGAAAACCGTTCTATATGGTTTGGAAACACAACAAACTTAATGCAGTTAAATGATGTTCGCTATACTTGGGCAGTTGGTTTATATCAACAAATGCGGGAAAACTTTTGGATTCGTGCGACTTGTTTAGCCTAAATAGAGCGCTAATAAAGCTCTAAGGACGGTTAGTTAAGCATCACGCTTAATAACTTACATTCTCTAAGAGTGAGTTTGAAAACAAAGGTTCTGGAACCACACAGAAGAAAAATATAGGATCATGGTATCAAACAAGTCTCTTCTTCAAGGTTCTGAGTGAAAACCCTTCCCTTACTGAAATGGAGTGGCAACCTACTTTGGTAAAGCAGGGATGAGAAGATAGAAAATAAGCCGATATAAGTATATCTTCTATGGTTAGGTAACTATGAACAGCGAAAGCGAACTATCGTGATAACTGTCGTCAAAGGTTAACTGGTGAAATGGCTGAAACACCAGGATCGAAATAAGATCACAAGTCAAAAGTGAACAAAGGATGAATCCCCTGAGTTGAACCCACTAGACTTCGGCAGAGAGATAGGTTCTAAGGTTACAAAACAAGAGAATGTAGGAACGAGGGAAACTCTGAAAGACTCTCATTTAACTGAGTAGTAGCCAGCGTAAGTCTCAAGAGTGAAGGATTGAGTCAGAAGCTAATGACAAACTGTAATGGTTTGTATATGCCCAAAGACTCACTTGAATATGGTCGATATGAAGTCAAGAAGCAATTGAGGTCGAATATGGAGATTACATCAAAGTCAGATTGGAATAATATTGATTGGGCAAAAGTTCAATCAGTTGTATTCAAATTGCAACGACGGAGTGCGACCTGAACTGGTCGTCTGAACCGAGGTTACAGCCTCTCTAGGTTTTCTACCCTAGACCCACATAGAGTAATCCGTAATAAAACGGTACGTCACATCTAAAGTAAGCAATGAAATAGATGGAATGCAGACGCTAAATGTAAACAAAGCTAGTAGGAATTAACTGGTGCGTTGCTAGTGGGAGAAGTAGAAGGATGAACGTGAGTGAAGCTATTGTTTAAACTGCGTTATGGCAAAACGGGCTAAATTATTCCTGGTAAGCCCGAACCAAAACGGTAAGTGGGTGGCTTTTGGGCTTTCGTCTCCTAAAAGCGTAGAAACACAATTCCCACCGCAGAAAAGATAGCCATCCTAACTATTTCGTAACTTCAGACGATACAACAGGGTAAGCCCTACAGAGTCCAGAAAAGAGGTCGAAACTTTCTGGTAAGCCAAGAGTAATCAACGCCGAAACCTCTGGAGGGTAAAGGATGAGTGAAAAAGCGAAAGCCCATTAGTAATAAATGGGATAGAGGTTCAAAATTTGCCTCTGACCGAAAGGAAAAGCAGAATTCACTTGGGTCACATACGAAAAGGAAACCTGACAAAAGGAATGAACTCGATGAGAAGTTGGATACATCACAGTGATGTAAATGGACAAAGAGAACAGCTAACTGACTGGAACCAGATTAATTGGAAGAAGGTCAAAAAGCTGGTTAATTCCCTGAGAAAGCGGATATTTCGTGCCAGAAAACTCGGTCAGTGGAAGCAGTTGAGACGACTGCAAAAGCTGATGAATAAATCCTATGCCAATCTATTGCTTGCTATCAGACAAATCACACAGAACAACAAGGGTAAATCAACCCCAGGTATTGACCAACAAATCGTCAACACCTCTTCTGATAGAGTTGAATTTGTCCAACAATGGCAAGTTGAAATTGCCTCTCCTACCAAGAGAGTCTATATCCCCAAAGCCAACGGGAAACAACGTCCTTTAGGTATCCCAACCGTTAAGGACAGAGTACAACAAGCAATAGTCAAAAACTCCTTAGAACCCGAATGGGAAGCGATTTTTGAACCTAACTCTTATGGGTTTAGACCAGGTAGAAGCACTCAAGATGCCATCGCCCAATGCTTCCTTAACCTTAAACAAGGTAGAGATACCTGGGTTCTAGACGCTGACATAAAAGGATTCTTCGACCAGATTAGTCATCAATCAGTCATAGAAATGATTGACTCCCATCCCTCTCAAAACCAGATTAAACAATGGTTAGAAGCAGGATACATGGAAAAAGGACAACATCACCCAACATCTACGGGAACACCTCAAGGTGGGGTAATAAGTCCACTCCTTGCTAACATCGGATTACATGGACTAGAAAAAGTGGTCAAATCCATTAAACTTCCTCAAGATAAATGGAACAACCGACCCAAACTAGGCATAATCCGATACGCTGACGATTTTATTGTCACAGCCAAAGACAAGGAAACCCTAGAGTCAGTCAAAGACTTGATTAAAGAATGGCTAAGTACAAGAGGACTTGAATTAAGCGAGGAGAAAACACGAATCGTCCATATAGAAGAAGGGTTTAACTTCCTGGGGTTCAACCTCCGTCACTATGATGGAAAACTACTGATCAAACCTCAGAAAGAGAAGGTTCTCCAATTCTGTAAAGAAATCGGAAAAACCATTAAATCGTGTGCCACATGGACACAGGAGAATCTTATCACTAAACTAAACCCAATCCTCAGAGGTTTTGCTAATTACTACAAAGGAGTAGTCAGCAAAGAAACATTCAGCTACATCAGCTATCGCGTGTGGAAATATCTCTGGAAATGGGCGAGACGTAGGCATCCGATGAAGTCCATCACATGGGTTAAAAACAAATACTTCCCCAAATTCAAGGGTCAAGAATGGACATTTATGTGTACAAAACTAGATAGGAAAGGGCGTGAAAAAGAGGTTATTCTCTACGAAATCGCCAAAACTCCAATAGTTAGACATATAAAAGTCAAAGGGAATAACTCCCCTTACGACCCTGAGTTACAAGAATATTGGACGAACCGCAAAACTAAAGAAGGTAAACAATTCTGGGCAAAAGGTTCAAAATTTGAACTCATAGCTAAAAAACAGAATCATAAATGCCCCAACTGTGGGGACTTCTTATTCAATGGAGAAGAAATTGAAACCCATCATATAGTGCCTGTTAAACAAGGAGGTTCAAACGACATGGACAACCTTGAACATCTACACAAAGGATGTCATAAACAGGTACACGGACGACGAGTTAGTCAGGCTTGAAGTGTGGCTTGAGCCGTATGAGGTGAGAGTCTCAAGTACGGTTCTTAGGGGGGTGAGGACTGGTAACAGTCCAATCCTACCCGACTATATCGAGCTACCAAAAACGGAGATATGACTTTGGTCATGAAACTCCAAAAGTTGATGGTTAAATCCAAAACAGCTAAATTACTTGCTACAAGGAAAGTAAGCCAAGATAACCAAGGAAAGAAAACTGCCGGAATTGATGGAATTAAATCCATCAACATAGCAGAAAGAATGGAATTGGCTATGAGTCTTAACCTCGATGGACAAGCTGACCCTGTTAAAAGAATGTGGATTCCAAAGAACAATGGGAAAACCAGAGGACTAGGAATACCAACCATAAGAGATAGAGCTAAACAATTTCTTATGAAATTAGCTCTAGAACCTGAATGGGAAGCCAAGTTTGAACCAAATTCATATGGATTCAGGCCCAACCGTTCAATACATGATGCTGTTGAAGCTATTAAGAAACACATCACATACAAGTCAAAATATGTATTGGATGCTGATATCTCTAAATGCTTCGATAAAATTAACCATGAAAAATTGATTCAAAAGGCAACTCAAAATAAAGAGTTCAAGAAACAAATTAAAGCATGGTTAAAAGCAGGTATTATGCAAGATAGGCATTTGTTCAAAACAACAGAAGGAAACCCACAGGGAGGCGTTATTTCTCCACTCCTGGCTAATATAGCATTAGATGGTATGGAAAGATTAATTGAAAAAGAATTTCCATCCACTAAAACAAGATACATAAGCAAATCAAAAATAAGATTTGGATACAATGTTTCTTGTCCAAGGCTAATTAGATATGCAGACGATTTCGTAATTATTTGTGAAGAAAAAGCTGTTATAGAAAGGAGTAAAGAAATCATCGAGAAATTCCTTAAGGAATGGGGATTAAGTCTAAACAAAGAGAAAACTAGAATAGTTCACACTATTGAAGAATATCAAGGAAACAAATCAGGATTTGATTTTCTTGGATTCCATATTAGACAATACCCAAGAGGTAAGAAACATACAGGTAAAGTATCTAATGGTTCATCCAGCAAGAAACTAACCTATAAAACTTACATTACTCCAAGCAAGGAAAGTGTTGATAAACATTATAAAAACCTAGCTGAAAAAGTGAGACAATTCAATGGAAAGAATCAATATGAACTTATTGGAGCTTTACAAAGAATAATCACTGGATGGTGTAATTATTACAAATTCTGTAATTCCAAACAAACTTTCTCCAAACTGAACCACATCCTATGGAGAAGACTGCTCAGATGGGCAGTAAGAAGACATAGAATGAAAGGAACAGATTGGGTTGTTAAAAAATATTGGAAAACAATCAATGGGAGAAAATGGACATTTACAGATGGTAATAAAACACTGATAACACATGACAAACACAAAGCAGGTGAGAGATACATTAAAATCAAAGAGGATAAAAGCCCTTTTGATGGAGATGAAAAATACTGGCAAGAACGTCTAGAGAGAAAACATAGAACACAAGATACATTAAAGGCTAAGTTAATCAAAAACCAACAAGGCAAATGTCCATTGTGTCAAATGAACTTTCTCGAAGAGGATAAACTGGATATACATCACATCCAACCAAAATATATGGGAGGAAAAGATGAGATAAAAAATCTCATGGTGGTGCATAAACATTGCCACATAAAAACTCACCAAGTTAAGGTAGTCGCACAAGAAAAAGTGTAGCCATATTTGAGAGGAGCCGTATGAGTTGAAAGGCTCACGTACGGTTTTGAAGCCGAGTTAGAATAGTGATATTTTAGCTTAGGTTAACCACAAAGATTAGATATTACCCAAGATGTAACCGATTATGCTAATTTAACCGATGATGAACGGTATGCTTATGATGGAATTTTATCTTATCTGACCTTTTTAGATTCAGTTCAAACTTGTAATATTCCCCACCTAAAAAGTAGTATAACGGCTCCAGAAATTAGTCTCTGTATGGCAGAACAAATCTCTCAAGAAGGAATGCATAACCAAAGTTATCAATATCTCATTGAAACGATTATTCCTCCTGAGCGAAGAAGTCAAGTTTATGAGTTTTGGCGTACAGATAAACTATTAAAAGATCGCTGTGAGTTCATCGCAAAACTCTATCAAAAATATATCGATGATGCAACACCAGAAAACTACTTTATTGCCCTCATGGCTGACTTTTTGTTAGAAGGATTGTACTTTTACAACGGGTTTATTTACTTCTACAATCTAGCTTCTCGGATGTTAATGCCAGGATCAGCCGACATTTTTAAAATGATTAACCGCGATGAGTTAAGTCATGTTCGCTTGTATCAAAAATTGATTCCAGAAGCGAGAAAAGTCTTTCCTCATTCCGTTGAACAAATTTATGAAATGTTTGATATGGCGGTTAACTATGAATGTCGTTGGAGTAATCATATTGTGGGCAACAACATTTTAGGTATTACTGAGTCAAGTACAGAAAAATATACCAAGTATTTGGCTAATATTCGTCTGAGATCCATTGGGTTAGAACCCCTTTATCCAGAACCTAAATACAATAAGAGTCCTTATACTCATTTAGAGCGATTTTCTGATACAAAAAAAGACGGTCATACTAAAGCTAACTTCTTTGAAGCTACTGTCACCAGTTATGTCATGTCTTCTGGAGTGACAGGATGGGATGAAATCTAGGGACATTGACCGAAAACAAAGGGATGAAAAGCGGTCGAGGAATGGCGAGGAGACCTCGCCATATCCAATCGACCAAGAGAAGAAGAATTTTCCTTGCTTCAAGCCTCCAATTTGAGGGGTCGGTGATTCTACATTCTGCATTCTGATTGACACTCCCCCGTTAAGCTAGGACTGTAACGGGGGATTCTTGCTTCACAGAGAACTGCTTTTTAATACAAGTATTAACGAGTGATCAATCATCCTTATTGACACTCCCCCGTTAGGCTAGGACTGTAACGGGGGATTCTTGCTTCACAGAGGCCTGCTTTTTAATACAAGTATTAACGAGTCTTACGTCCTCTCCACAAGCTTGTAATTCCGAATGCCCTTCGGTATTTGTTAACAAGATTCTTATCCCTTCTGTTCTTAAATTCTTGGCTGCGTTTTCATCTCTATCATGGTGAGTTTGACAATTGGGACAAACCCAATCTCTCACGCTTAAATCTATCAAATCATTTTTGAATCCGCAACAAGAACAGGTTTTTGTACTTGGATAAAATCGGTCAACTTGGATAAGTTTTCCTCCCTCTCTTTCTAGCTTGTAGCCTATAAAATTAAGCAGCATCCCAAAACCAGCATCATGAATCGATTTGGCTAGTTTTGTTCGAGCTAATCCTTTTACACAAAGGTCTTCTGCTACAATGACTTGGTTTTCATCAACGAGCTTTCTTGAGAGTTTATGGAGAAAATCTTGTCGGGTATTAGTTATTTTTTCATGAACTTTAGCAACTGCAGAGAGCGCTTTTCTACGGTTATTAGAACCCTTAACTCTACTAGATAACTTTTGTTGCCTCCTTTTCAATCGTTTAGCATACTTTCTAGTTGGTTTGATTGGAGCTACTTTGTAGGATGTTTCTCCATTAAAAACCGTTACTAGGCTTGATAAACCTAAGTCAATTCCTGAGATTTTTGGCTCTTTATTGACTGTTAAATCATCCGTCTCAAATAAGATGGAAGCAAAATATTTACCCGTGCTTGTTTTTGAAACTGTTACTGATTTAATCTGACCTTTAATCTTAATCTCTTTGGAGAACTTAGCCTTAACTATTCCAATTTTGGGGAGCTTTAATCCTAATTTGCTGATTGAGCAACTTTCAGGATATCGAATTGATTGTTTTTTATGTTTGCTCTTAAATTTAGGAAATTTGGCTCTCTTCTTAAAAAAGTTTTTAAAGGCTACTTCTAAATTTTTAAGAGATTGTTGTAAAGTCGCTGCCGTTGCTTCAGCCAACCATTCATAATCAGGGCGTTTTTTGAGTTGGGTTAGGTCTTTTGCCATTTGGCAATAAGTCATTCCTTTTCCCGTTTCGAGATACTGATTATTAGTCTTATTTAGGTAATAATTATACACAAATCTAGCACAGCCTAAGTTTTTAACTAAAGCTAGTTCTTGCTGTTGATTGGGATAAATTCTGACCTTTAAGACATCTAACATTCAGTTAAACTAATCCTGTGTTATTCTCTAATTATATCAGAAAAACATCTCAACAATCAACATTTACATCAAAGGAAACGCTACCGCGTTGGTTTATTTGTTGGCAAAAAGACGAGCGAACTTGGCGAGGTTTCCTCGCTATCACGCACGCGCGAGTCATCGAGCGTTAATTTCTGTGAGTTCTTTTTTTTTGGAGAAATTTAACGGGAGTCCACATGATTGCATTTTCAAGATAGGAAGAGAATCTTGAGAGTCTTCCTATTTTTTACGGAAAACCCAAGATTGGGAATTTTTAACCAGTTATAAGGCATTTACCTGGGTGAAATATTCCCATTTCATGACAAAATCTTGTAGTATGTTAATAACTCTTATTAAGTTCTGCTCTCTTAATTGATTGAAAAATTATGGTTAAATTGGTTGCTATCAATGGAAGTCTACGTCCCAACTCTTATAGTTCATTAGCTATTGCATTAGTGATAACAAGAGTTGAAGCATTAGGCGCAGAAGTCGAGTTTCTTGATTTACGAACTATGAATTTACCATTCTGTCATGGAGGGAAGGAATACGACGAATATCCTGATGTACAGAAACTTCGTCAAACCGTTAAAGCTGCCGATGGATTAATTTTAGCAACTCCAGAATATCATGGCAGTGTGAGTGGAGTGATGAAAAATGCCTTAGATTTAATGAGTTTTGAGCAATTATCAGAAAAAGTTACCGGTTTAATTAGTGTTTTAGGGGGGCAACCTAACAGTAATGCCCTTAATCATTTAAGATTGATGATGCGATGGGTACACGCATGGGTAATCCCTGAACAGATTGCTATTGGGCAAGCATGGCAAGCATTCAATGAAGAAGGGAAATTAATGGATGAAAAATTATCAGAACGTTTTGATCGCTTTGCTATGAGTTTAGTTGAAAATACCAGAAAGCTAAGATGAAATCTAAAATCTAACTAAAAAAGCCTATCAACGTGCTTCTAACCGTTGCTAGGTTTTGTTAGAGGGGGGATAAGCCCAACATCCCTCTTAGGGTAAAATAAAGCAGGGAAAAAACCCCAATCACCATCCCTGCTACAGCAATCGTACTAATACGGCTTCTAAATAAGGGTTTAATCCAGTCAAAAAAGAATAAAAATACCCCTAAAGTGAAGGTAATCAAATAACGCGGATAACGTGCTACATTTTCAAAAAAGTCTCCCATTGTTTAGTCTCCCTATTTAACAAGCATTTTTTATTCTATCAGTCTTGACAGTAGAAGATATTATAAATGATGACGCAAAAAATAATGCAAAAAGTATGATCGAACTGACTCCCGCAGCCATCAAAGAAATAAAACGAATGCAAAAGAGTCGTCAACAACCCGATAGTTATTTCCGTTTAGGGGTTAAACCAGGGGGGTGTGATGGACTGTACTATACCTTCGATTTGTCTCAAAGCAAAGAAAACAGCGATCGCCTTTACACCATAGAAGACATTTCCCTCCTCATCGATGAACAAAGTATCAATTATCTCTCAGACTTACGCTTAGACTATGCAGAAGACTTAATGGGAGGAGGATTCCGTTTTCATAACCCCTTGATTACGACATCTTGTCGTTGTGGTTTATCCTTCACCACCAAAGAAATAGGACATTGACAGAAGTTAGTATAGATTGGTATAATGGCAATTTGTCAGCGATTTTATAATTAATTGGAAGCTCTGACATCCTTCCTGTATATGAAATTATGCCAACCATTCAACAATTAATTCGGAGTGAACGCTCCAAAGCCAAAAAGAAAACAAAATCACCTGCCCTCAAGCAGTGTCCCCAACGTCGAGGTGTATGCACTAGAGTATATACCACCACCCCCAAAAAACCTAACTCTGCCCTAAGAAAAGTAGCACGGGTTCGTTTAACATCAGGATTTGAAGTAACTGCTTATATTCCAGGGATTGGTCATAACTTGCAAGAACACTCCGTTGTCCTAATTCGTGGCGGACGGGTAAAAGATTTACCTGGGGTACGTTATCATATCATTCGGGGAACCCTAGACGCTCAAGGGGTGAAAGACCGTAAACAAGGACGTTCTAAATATGGAACCAAACGTCCGAAAGAGTAGAAATAAGCCCCCTGCTATCCTCAATAATGAACCTTGAAAACTGCAAACCACCTTATGGTCGTTTGATAAACGGAATCGTAACATTAACTTAGTTCACAGGAACCAACCACTATGTCTCGCCGAGGAAACATCAAAAGAAAACCCGTCCCCCCGGACTCAGTGTATAATAGCTGTCTATTGAACATGACCATCCGTAGGGTGATGAAAAGCGGGAAAAAATCCGTAGCCGCCGGCATTGTATATGATGCCATGACCATGATTAAAGAGCGGACCGGAGAAGAACCCCTAGAAGTCTTTGAAAAAGCCATGAAAAACCTCACCCCCCTTGTAGAAGTCAAAGCAAGACGGGTGGGAGGGGCAACCTATCAAGTCCCCATGGAAGTATCCCCTGCAAGAGGAACCACCTTGGCATTACGGTGGTTAATTCGTTATTCTCGGATTCGAGGGGGTCGCACCATGGCCAGCAAATTAGCTAACGAAATTATGGACGCAGCTAATGAAACTGGGGCAGCAATGAAAAAACGGGATGAAACCCATCGCATGGCAGACGCAAATAAAGCATTCGCCCATTACCGCTACTAAATTACTAACTGAGTTGGGACAGTCAATTTTTCCAAAGAAAACCATACAATTGTAAATAGTGTAAACTGATCAACGGCCTCAAGGCGTAACAATAGCCAGGCAAAGCAGTAAGGAGGTAGCTGTGGCACGGAATATCCCCCTGGAGAGGGTGCGAAACATAGGCATTGCGGCACACATTGATGCGGGCAAAACAACAACCACAGAACGCATTCTCTTCTATACAGGAATCGCATACAAACTCGGTGAAGTCCACGAAGGGACAGCGACAATGGACTGGATGGCCCAAGAACAAGAACGGGGCATCACGATTACAGCCGCAGCCATTACTACCAACTGGCTGGATCACCGAATCAATATCATTGATACCCCAGGCCACGTAGACTTCACTATCGAAGTCGAACGATCCATGCGGGTGTTAGATGGAGTGATCGGGGTATTCTGTTCCGTGGGAGGAGTGCAGCCACAGTCAGAAACGGTATGGCGACAAGCAAACCGTTATCACGTTCCTCGTATTGCCTTTGTCAACAAAATGGATCGTACAGGGGCTAACTTCTTCAAAGTCCATCAACAAATCTGCGATCGCCTTAAAGCCAATGCGGTTCCCATACAGATACCCATCGGCACAGAAAGCGAATTTTCTGGAATTGTGGATTTAGTGAGGATGCGGGCGAAAATTTATCAAGATGATTTAGGCCAAAACATCGAAGATACAGAAATCCCCACCGAATACTTAGAACAAGCAGAAGAATACCGCACAAAACTCATAGAAGCGGTGGCAGAAATTGATGAAAGTCTTTTAGAAAAATATCTCGAAGGAGAAGAACTAACAGAAGAAGAAATTAAACAGGGTTTAAGAAAAGGAACCTTAGATAAGACCATTATTCCCATGTTGTGCGGTTCGGCCTTTAAAAATAAAGGGGTACAACTCTTATTAGATGCCGTAGTTGACTATTTACCCTCCCCTCTAGATGTTCCCCCCATCACAGGATTATTAAAAGACGAGACAGAAGACAGCCGCAAAGCGGATGATGAAGAACCATTTTCTGCCTTAGCCTTTAAAATAGCCTCTGATCCCTATGGTCGTTTAACCTTCATGCGGGTGTATTCAGGGGTATTAGAAAAAGGGAACTATGTTTATAATGCCACCAAAGAACAAAAAGAGAGAATTTCTCGCTTGATTGTTCTTAAATCAAATGATCGCATCGAAGTAGACGAACTCAGGGCAGGAGATTTAGGAGCAGCCATCGGTTTAAGAAAAACCATTACAGGGGATACCTTATGTGACGAGAAACACCCGATTCTACTCGAATCCTTATACATCCCAGAACCGGTTATTTCCGTCGCCGTCGAACCCAAAACCAAGCAAGACATGGAAAAACTAGGTAAAGCCTTGCAAGCTTTATCGGACGAAGATCCCACCTTCAAAGTTAGTATTGACCCCGAAACCAACCAAACTGTGATTGCAGGAATGGGAGAACTCCATTTAGAAATATTGGTGGATCGGATGTTGCGAGAATACAAAGTCGAAGCAACCGTCGGTAAACCCCAAGTAGCCTACCGTGAAACCATCCGTAAACCCAGCGAAGCTGAAGGCAAATATATTCGTCAAAGTGGAGGGAAAGGTCAATATGGTCATGTAGTGGTGGAACTAGAACCCGCCGAAGCGGGCAGTGGTTTTGAATTCGTCTCCAAAATCGTTGGGGGAGTTATTCCCAAAGAATTCATTGCCCCAGCCGAACAAGGAATGAAAGAAGCCTGTGATTCAGGGATTATTGCAGGTTATCCTCTGATTGACGTTAAAGTGTCGTTAGTGGATGGTTCTTTCCATGACGTTGACTCCTCAGAAATGGCCTTCAAAATCGCCGGTTCAATGGCCATTCGTGATGCGGTTAAAAAAGCTTCTCCTGTTCTTCTCGAACCCATGATGGAAGTTGAAATAGAAGTCCCAGAAGACTTCTTAGGAGATGTCATCGGCGATCTCAACGCCCGTCGGGGTAATATCGAGGGGATGAACACAGAAGACGGAAGTGCTAAAATTTCTGCTAACGTTCCACTGGCAGAAATGTTTGGTTATGCGACCGATATTCGGTCAAAAACCCAAGGACGAGGAATCTTCTCCATGGAATTTAGCCATTACGCAGAAGTTCCCCGAAACATCGCTGAAGCGATCGTCCTAAAAAATACAGGGAACGCCTACATCTACGACAGTGAATGATTAATTATTTAGGAATTAGTGCATAGTCTGTCATCGATAGTGGATAATAGACTATGGATCACTGGTGACTAGAAAACATCACTGCTTAGAATAAAGAAGACAAAAAAAAGGAAAAGTTAATTCATGGCACGCGAAAAATTTGAACGGACTAAACCTCACGTTAACATCGGCACCGTTGGCCACGTTGACCACGGTAAAACAACCCTAACCGCCGCTATTACCATGACATTAGCGGCGGCAGGTCAAGCAAAAGCACGTAATTACGAAGATATTGATGCAGCCCCCGAAGAAAAAGCACGGGGTATCACCATCAATACCGCTCACGTTGAGTATGAAACAGAAGGCCGCCACTATGCTCACGTGGACTGTCCAGGTCACGCTGACTACGTAAAAAATATGATTACTGGGGCAGCGCAAATGGACGGCGGTATTTTAGTGGTATCCGCAGCCGACGGACCCATGCCTCAAACCCGTGAACACATCCTCTTGGCTAAACAGGTTGGGGTTCCCAGTCTGGTGGTTTTCTTAAATAAAGAAGACCAAGTGGATGACGAAGAACTCTTAGAACTTGTAGAACTTGAAGTACGGGAACTGCTCAGTGAGTACGATTTTCCTGGAGATGATATTCCCATCGTCACCGGTTCTGCTTTAATGGCAGTAGAAGCACTCAAAGACAAGCCTGATATTGCCGCAGGGGAAAATGAGTGGACTGATAAAATTCTTAAGCTCATGGAAGAAGTGGATGCTTATATTCCTGAACCCGAACGGGAAGTGGATAAACCCTTCTTAATGGCAGTAGAAGACGTATTCTCCATCTCTGGTCGGGGAACTGTTGCTACCGGACGGATTGAACGGGGTAAGGTGAAAGTGGGTGAAACCATCGAGATCGTCGGAATCAGAGACACCCAAACCACTACCGTGACCGGGGTAGAAATGTTCCAGAAAACCCTTGACGAAGGAATGGCAGGAGATAACGTTGGTTTACTCCTACGGGGTGTGAAAAAAGAAGACATTGAACGGGGAATGGTGATTGCTAAACCTGGTTCAATTACCCCTCATACCAAGTTTGAAGGAGAGGTTTATGTTTTAACCAAGGAAGAAGGGGGTCGTCATACTCCTTTCTTCAAGAACTATCGCCCTCAGTTCTATGTACGAACCACTGATGTAACCGGTATTATTCAAGACTATACGGCTGATGATGGTAGTGCAGTAGAAATGGTTATGCCAGGCGATCGCATCAAAATGACTGTAGAGTTAATCAACGCTATTGCTATTGAACAAGGAATGCGTTTTGCGATTCGTGAAGGTGGCCGTACCATCGGTGCCGGTGTCGTTTCTAAGATTCTTGAGTAGGACAACCAAACATTGAATAAGTGACCAGTTAAATTTACCTTAACTGGTCACTTTATTTTCCCTAAACTTTTCTTGCTGTAAATTTCTGAACCTTGACAATTAAACATTATGGCTACTTTAGCACAACAAAAAATCCGCATCCGTCTAAAAGCTTTTGACCGTCGTTTATTAGATACTTCCTGTGAAAAAATTGTCGATACTGCTAATCGTACTGATGCGACAGCTATTGGACCGATACCGCTTCCGACAAAAAGACGGATCTATTGTGTATTGCGATCGCCCCACGTTGATAAAGATTCACGGGAACATTTTGAAACCAGAACCCATAGACGTATTATTGATATTTATCAGCCTTCTTCTAAAACCATTGATGCTTTAATGAAATTGGATTTACCGGCTGGGGTGGAAATTGAAGTTAAACTTTGATTCCTCAAATAACATCAGGGCATAATAATGTTATGCCTTAAAATCAGCCATGTCCCTAGCAGCCGTCATGACCAAAATGACGGTTATTTTTAGTTTATTTTTGATTTTTTAACAAGTTGTGCTTTTTGCTAACCCCATCTAAATCAAAGATTTTAGATGGGGTTAGCAAAAATTTCTGTTCAAATAAGGTGGGCAATGCCCACCCTACAATTTTATTTTAATTGATAATAAACTCCCCAGATTGCCATGGCCCTTAAATAATGACAAGCGCGATAGGTTCCTACTGCGGTTATCGCTTCAGGTGTACGAAACTGTAACCCATTTTCATACACTTGTTTAACCACTGCTTGTGTTAATCTAAATGCTTGATCTTTCATATCCATTTGTATTAGAAATGCAGCTAAACCAAAATTAATTCCTGTCCAAACTTCTTGGGGATGAGTGGAGTTAGGATCTTCGGGTGTCCCGTCGGGTTTCATCCCATTTGCTGCCCCATATTTTCCGTTTTGAAACTTCAAGAAACAAGCTTCATAAACCTTCTTTAAAGCTGACAAGGTATATTCCTGTTCAACCACATCAGGTAAACCCAATAAACGAGCATAAAATTGACCACATAATTGATCGGCCATCACTACATCTGAACCACTTTCACTATCTAATTTATAGTATTCTCCATTCCATAATGTACTGTGATAAATAGAACGAGATTGTTGTAACCATTGCTGATATTTATCAAGTTCTTTTTCAATGGATTCGGGATAATTTTCAGGTTCTAATTGTGGATTATTGGGAGGGGTTTCTAATAATATTTTTCCGATCTTAATAGCAGCTTCTAAAGCAGCGATCCATAGCCCGCCACAATAAGCACTAATTCCCCTCAATTCCCAGTCATCAAACGTCTGATCTGGTGCGCCAGAATTTTCGGGAATACCATCATGATCTAAGTCAAATGCTTTAAGATAGTTTAATGTTTCTGGAACAGCAGCCCAACATTCCCATAAAAACTCAATATCATCTGCTCCCGTTAACAAGAAATCTCGATAAACTTGTAAAACAAAATCGCTCCCTAAATCCTTCCAAAGATTACAATCTTGATAGCTGGTGTAGTTTGTTTTCTGCCAAGGATGTTCATTGGGGGCCCCTAAATCATGAGGGGTTGCTCCTTTGGCTTTTCGTAACCCTTCGGCCTGATTATAACCAATAATCCTAACCGTATCATCACTGCTAGGAATTGCCCGTGCAAATGCTTCCATGACTGCCTTTTCTAAACGAGGCCATAACATTAATAAACCAAACGATCCATATAATCTTACATCTAAACTTTCATACCAACGATAATCCAGACATTCTAAGACACCAAATTGTCCTACAGGATCGGTTTCAGATGCTGCTGTCCAAAGAGTTCCCCCATCGGTTAATAAGTATAATTCATTAAACAGAGTCATCTTGAACCAGTCAGGTAAATTGTCCTGCTTTAAGATAGAATTGTGCCAATCTTCTACTTTATCTCGCCACACATCCGAATGTTTTAAAGCCGTTCTAACCATTGCCCAACAATTGTTACCATTACGGCCAAAAAAATCAGTATAACGACGATAATATTGCACACCTGGAGCAAATTCGGTGATAGGTAAATCCCAAGCTAAAATAAAAGGAATCTTCTTAACTCTTCCTGGTTTAATGGTGAAACGGATAGCCATAGCAGCAGCAATTTGTTCCCCTGGTTCTGCCGGTGTTTCATCCTCTTGATCCGGTAGTGATCCATTCATGGCAAAATAGTCCCAAACCTCAGAACCATCTCCATTAGGATTCCATTTTCCTAGATAAAAAACCTCCACACTGGGATTAGTAACACTAGCAATACATATCTGTCCTTCTCCCTCTTGCACTTGTTCATGGGGCTGTAATCTATTCAGAATAAAACCTACCCGAAAATTATCTTGTACCCACTGGTTAAAATTCCCGGTACTATGACCCCATCTGGGTTGATATTCATACTCAGGACTCCCATCATCCCTCACCGTAATTTCAGGAGATTTAATAGCATTGGTAAACCAACCGACAATATTCTGCCAGGTGAGCATAATACTCATGGTAATGGGTTTATCTGTGGGGTTTTTTACCGTCCATTCAAATATCCCCATAGGATAACTGGTTTCTTGATAGTTATTGGGAATAATAGGAGAAAACTGCTCACAATAAATCTCTGCCTGAAAAACCCCTTCATACTGATACCAACTACAGGGATAAAGTGCCGAATAGGTTCCTTTTTCCTTGGGATACCAAGCCCAACGGGATAGAGTTTTATCTTGCGGGGGTTCCGTCGCTAACGCATAAGCTTGTGCGGTACCATCTTCCAGTTGCTCAAAAATACTAAATTGACAAGATGGGATACTTTTAAAAATATGTTCCCCCCCATCTAAATGCCAGAGGTTAAAATCACCGCGAGGCGATCGCCCAATACAACCAGCACCGAAACCACCGAGAGGCATTCCGTGCCAGGGGCCGTCATCTAAATTACTAGCATAGCGTACTGTGTAGGGATATTCCCATTCTTGACCGATAGAACGTTTCCAAGCGCAAGAAGGGATGTTGGGGAGGGAAAATAAAGTCTTCATGGCATATCATTTTAGACTATGATTGACATACTCTCACCGTCACAGCGTAGCTTGACGGAAGATTCTTAATTACTGTCTACATTATCTAAAGTATTGGGTTCATCATGAGTTGCCAATCGTTCTAAAAGGGTGGCACTAGCTTCATTTAAGCCAATGAGGTCTACTTCTACTCCTCGTTTGCGATAACGCAATACCACTTTATCCACGGCATCAACAGCAGAATGATCCCATAAATGGGCATGGCTTAAATCCACAACAACTTTGTCTAATTTTTCACGAAAATCAAAAGAACTCAAAAAGCTATCTACAGAAACAAAAAACACTTGGCCATTAACACTATAAATGCGCTCTTTCCCTTTTTCTTTTAAGTAAGAATCCACATAGATTAAATTAGCAATTTTTCGACTAAAGAAAATAGCACTCATAGCTACCCCAATTAGCACTCCAATGGCTAAATTACGGGTTAACACTGTAATGAATACAGTGGTAATCATCACGGCAGTTTCATTCTTAGGGAGTTTGCGAATATGTATAATAGAACCCCAGTTAAACGTACTAATAGAAACCATAATCATCACTGCCACTAAGGCAGCCATGGGAATTTGTGCAACCCATTCTCCAAAGACAATAATAAAAATCAATAGAAAAATACCCGCACTAAGACTAGACAGGCGGGCCCGTCCCCCAGAACGAATATTAATCACCGATTGACCAATCATGGCAGATCCAGCCATACCGCCGAAAAATCCAGTGATAATATTCGCTGTTCCGTGAGCGAAGGCTTCTTGATTTTTATTGCTCGAAGTATCGGTTAAATCATCAATAACATTAGCTGTTAAACAGGATTGGAGTACCCCTACCAAAGAGAGGGCTAAAGCATAAGGGAGGATTATTTGTAAGGTTTCAAAATTAAAGGGAACTTGGGGAAGAGCAAAAATCGGTAAACTGCTGGGTAAGTCCCCTTGATCTCCCACAGTAGGTATATCCCATTTCCCTATCCAAGAGACGGCAGTAATGATGATAATAGCTACTAAAGGGGAGGGAATGATGGTAGTTAGTCGTGGTAGGCCATAAATAATGGCTAAGCCAGCAGCAACCGTAGCATAAACTAGGAAAGAAGCCCCTTGAAACTGAGGGAGTTGTGCCTGGAAAATCAGGATAGCCAAAGCGTTGACAAATCCGATCATTACGGAACGAGGCACAAACCGCATCTGGTTTGGGAGTTTGATCCAACCCCAGAGAAGTTGTAGAA